>JAFLCM010000488.1 GCA_017303565.1 Planctomycetota bacterium | reverse complement strand
AGCTGCTGACCTTCGTGGAGGTGCATTCCGACAGCATCTGCCGGCCGTTCTTCGGCATCGCGACCGGCCGGAACCTCTTCTACCACGTGCCCGGCATCTACCACGACCGCTCCGCCGTGGTGGCCTTCGCCGATGGCCACGTCGAGAAGAAGAAGTGGCTCGACGCACGCACCTACTCGCCGCCACGCGGCATGGCCTGGCACGACCACGCCTACACCTCGGTGAACAACCGCGACCTGACCTGGCTGCAGGAACGCGCGAGCGTCCGCAACTGATCCCCCTTGGCCGCTCCACACGCGCGCAGGCCCATCCACCCCCGCGGCCCACGCCCTGACTCATTTCCACCCCAACCTAAACCCCATCCGCCAACCTCCGACGGCGCTCCCTGCCGCCGCACGCGGATCCACCCCCCGCGAGCCCGCCGATTCCCATGTCGTTCATGAATCCACGTGTGCTGTGCCTGCTTATCCCCGGTTTCGAGGAAATCGAGACCGTCGCCCCGGTCGACCTTCTGCGCCGCGCCGGAGCCGAGGTCGTCCTCGCCTCCGTCACGGGCGACACGCTGGTGCGCGGGCGCAGCGACCTTGTCCTGCAGGCCGACGCCCCGCTCGCGGAGGTGGCCGGGCAGGAGTTTGACCTGCTGCTGATCCCGGGCGGTCCCGGCGTGAAGCTGTTGCGGGCCGACGGCCGCCCGGCGCGCCTGGCGCGCGAGTTCGTCGATCAAGGGAAGCCGGTGGGCGCCATCTGCGCCGCGCCGCTGGTCCTGCTGGACGCCGGCCTGCTGGCCGGCCGCCGGTACACGGCCCATTCGTCGGTCTGGACCGACCTGCCGGAATGCGTCCGCCACGAAGTGGTGGTGGAACACGGGCCCCTCATCACCTCGCAGGGGGCGGGCACCGCCGTCACCTTCGGACTCGCCCTCGTGCAACGCCTGTTCGGCATGCCGAAGGCCGATGAGGTGGCACGCGCCATCATGCTTTAACCCAGGCCCCCCATGTTCCGCCTCGACGGCAGGATCGCCCTCGTGACCGGTGCCGGCTCCGGCATCGGGGCCAGCATTGCCGAGACCTTTGCTGCCGCCGGGGCGGTGGTGTGGGTGACCGACCGCGATGCCGCACGCGCCGAAGCCGAGGCGGAACGCCTGCGCTCCGCGAATGGCGGCGATTGCGCCCTCGCCCTCGCGCTGGATGTCGCGGACGACAGTGCCTGCCAACGCGCCGCGCAGGAGGTGTTGTCCCGCCACGGCCGCCTCGACCTGCTCGTCAACAACGCGGGCGTCGGTCATGTGGGCCGCCTGCCCGACACCACCCCGGCCGACCTGCAGCGCCTCTGGTCGGTCAATGTGCTCGGCGTCTTCCAGGTCACACGCGCCTTCCTGCCCTCCATGCTGGCCCAGCGCCGCGGCAACATCATCAACATCGCATCCATCGGCGGCATCGTCGCCGTGCGCGACCGCCTCGCCTACACCACCACCAAGTTCGCCGTCGTCGGCTTCACCAAGGCGGTTGCCCTCGACCACGCGCGCGACGGAATCCGCTGCAACTGCATCTGCCCCGGACGCGTCGAAACCCCGTTCGTCTCCGCCATGATCGCGCAGTACCCCGATCCCGCGAAGGCACGCGCGGAGATGGAATCCACCCAGGCCATCGGCCGCATGGCGCGGCCGGACGAAATCGCCGCCGCCGCCCTCTACCTCGCCAGCGACGCCGCCGACTCGGTCACCGGTTCCGCCCACATCATCGACGGCGGCTGGACCGCCGGGAAGTAGGCCGCGCCCGCGGCGGTCCGCCCGCGGCTTTCCTCGTCGACGCTTCCCGCTACGCTGCGCGCAGTGAAACTGATTTCCTGGAACGTCAACGGCCTGCGTGCCGTCCTGCGGAAGAACTTCCTCGAGTACCTCGGGACCGAGCAGCCCGACCTTCTCTGCGTCCAGGAAACCAAGGCCTCCCCCGACGATGTCGAGGTCCTGTGGCCCGCGAACTACACCGTCTACTGGAACACCGCGGAGAAAAAGGGCTACAGCGGCACCGCGTTGTTCGCCCGCACGCGTCCGCTGAAGGTCACCCAGGGCATCGGCGCGGCCGAACACGACCGCGAAGGCCGCGTGCTCACCGCCGAGTTCAACGATTTCCACCTGGTCAACGTCTACGTCCCCAACTCCCAGCGCGAACTGCTCCGCCTCCCCTACCGCATGGAATGGGACCGCGCCTTCACCTCCTACCTCGCGCGCCTGCAGAAGCGGAAACCCGTCGTCGTCTGCGGCGACTTCAATGTCGCCCACACCGAGATCGACCTCGCCAACCCGAAGTCCAACGTCCGCAACCATGGCTTCACCATTGAGGAACGCGACGGGTTCTCGCGCCTGCTGGGGATCGGGCTGCACGACACGTTCCGCGAGTTCGAGAAAGGCGGCGGTCATTACACCTGGTGGAGCCCCATGGCCGGCGCGCGCGCGCGGAATGTCGGGTGGCGCATCGACTACTTCCTCACCAGCACCCCCCTGCGCCCGAAACTGCGCTCCGCCTTCATCCGGCCGCAGGTCATGGGCTCCGACCATTGCCCGGTGGGCAT
>JAFLCM010000487.1 GCA_017303565.1 Planctomycetota bacterium | reverse complement strand
CATGCCTCACGCCCCTGCATCGTGCCTCTTGCCTCTTGCCTCTCGCCTTCCCCTCACCCAATCAACCGCAAAGCCTGCGCCAGCATCGTCTTCGTCACTTCCGCCGCCGTCGCGTTCGCCTCGTAGGCCCTCACCGCATCCACGGCGTTGATCTGTTCGGTCACCGGGTCCACATTCGGATGGTACACGTACCCCTCGTCCGGATCACCCTTGGGCCGCGCAAACGGGCTGGACGGGTCCCACACCTTCCGGAACGGCGCCGGGTCGTCCACGATCTGTTTCATCGACGCCCCCAGCGCCCGCGAGTCGTTCGACCGCCCCGCCGGGTCGCCCTGGGCCATGATCGCGATCTTGCGCCGGAACGGGTTGGGTTGGCCGTTCGCGTCGGCGACGGTGTCGCGGTTCGCTAGGTTGGACGCGATGACGTCCATGCGCATCCTCTGCGCCACCATGCCGCTGACCGCGATATCCAGGCTGCCGTACATGCGCGTTCGGTCCCTTCAGGCCGGTCCGCCGCTGCCCGAAACCCTTACGGGCGCTCGCGGATCGCAGATTCGAGCATCGCCGTCCGGCTTCTCAGCAAGTCCGTGGCCAGGCGGAACATCGTGGCGTTCTCGGTCAGGTCCTGCATCAGCCGCTCCAGGTCGCGGTTGTTGCGATCGTGGAACAGCACGTTGCCGCCGGTCTTCTGCGGGATCAGCGCGATGTCCCCCGAATCCGACACCCTGAACTCGTCGGTGGGCTTCAGGTCGAGTTCCCCGCCCGGCGCATCCCCGTCGCCGCCCGCACGCCGGCGCTCCACCGCCTTCGCGAGTTCTCGCTGGAACCCCCGGACGCTCACGTCCTGCGTCTGGTACCCCGGCGTCGAGATGTTGGCGATGTTGCCCAGGATCAGCCGGTGCCGGGCGCTCGCGAACCTCGCCACCGCCCGCAGCGTCGGCGTCGAATCGGAGTTCAGCAGTCCCTCAAGGCCCATCGTTCTTCCCTCAACCGGTCACAGCGTCTCTTCCACCAGGTTCAGCTGCTTCCACTTCTTGAGTTTCAGGCCAAGCGTCCGCACGCCGATCCCCAGTTCCCGCGCCGTCTTCACCCGGTGCCCCTTGTGACGGGTGAGCGTGCCGACGATCACCTCGCGCTCGATCTCTTCCAGCGACCGACCCACCGCCACCACGCCCGAAGCAGGCCCCGTGGGCTCGACCATCGCCCCGAACGTCGGCCTGATCGACGCCGGGGCCGCGTCGGCCGCCATCGTCCGGACAGCCGGCGCCGCAACCACCGTGCCGAACCCCGTCAGCCACCCCCGGATCAGGTCGGCGCTGATGTCCGCACCGCCGCACAGCACGACCGCCCGCTCGCACAGGTTCTGCAGTTCCCGCACGTTGCCGGGCCACGCGTACGCCAGCAGCAGTTCCATCGCCCCGCTGTCGATCCGCACCTCGGGCCGCCCTTCGCGACGGCACACCGCCCGCACGAAGTGCGGCGCCAGCAGCGTCACGTCCTCGATCCGCTCCCGCAGGCTCGGCAGCCTCAGCGGCAGCACGTTCAGCCGGAAGAACAGGTCCGATCGGAACGTCCCGCGTTCCACCTCGTGCGCCAGGTCGCGGTTGGTCGTCGCCACCACCCGAACGTCCACGCTCAGCGACTGGCTCGAACCCACACGCTCGAACGACCGTTCCTGCAGCACCCGCAGCAGTTTCGCCTGGATATGCGGGCGCACCTCGGAGATCTCATCCAGCAGCAGCGTCCCGTTGTGCGCCAGTTCGAACCGTCCCTTGCGCAGCCGCTCCGCCCCGGTGAACGAGCCCTTCTCGTGCCCGAACAGCTCCGACTCCAGCAGGGTCTCGCTCATGGCGGCGCAGTTCACGCCCAGGAAAGGCTCGTTCATCCGCGGGCTCAGTTCGTGCACCGCCCGGGCCACAACCTCCTTGCCCACGCCCGACTCGCCGCTGATGAGCACCGTGCCCTGCGAAGCCGCGACCGCCCGCAGCTTCGCCTTCAGGTCCCGGATCGCGGGCGCGTTGCCGATGATCCGGTCCAGCCCGCGCACGCCGTCACCCGGCCCGGCGGGCGACGCCGACTCCGGTGCGGCACATCCCGAAGGCGCCGCCGCCGCACGCAACACCGCGTTCTCCCGCTTCACCCGCGCGTGCTCCAGCGACCGCTTCACCGCGATCACAAGTTCGTCGCCCTCGAACGGCTTGGTGATGTAGTCGCTCGCCCCGAGCTTCATCGCCCGGACCGCCGTGTCCACCGTCCCGAACGCCGTCATCAGCACGATGGGCAGGTCCTCGTCAAACTCGCGGACCTTCTCGACCAGCTCCACCCCGGTCATCCCCGGCATCTTCAGGTCCGTCACCACCGCGTCCGGTCGCCGCGACGTGATCAGCCCCAGCGCCTGCGACCCGCTCGACGCCGCCAGGATCGTGAACCCCGCGCGCTGCAGCGTCACCGCCACGCTGTCACGCAGCATCTCCTTGTCGTCGACCACCAGCACCGTGCTCATCACTCAGGCTCCTCGGCTTCGCCCGCCACGGGGTCGGGCACGATCAGTTCCACGACGGCCCCCGTGCG
>JAFLCM010000486.1 GCA_017303565.1 Planctomycetota bacterium | reverse complement strand
GCCCCTCCGCGGCGGGCAGCGGCACGCGGTCGATCGTGCCCAGCGGGATCAGGCGGGCGCCGTCGATGCGCTCGGCGGCGTGCTCGTCCGGCTCGCGCACGTCGATCAGCACCGCCGCGCTCTCAGCCAGGCGGCGACGGGCCTCGGCGGGGGTCATGGTCGCGGTCATGGGAACTCCTTTCCGTGCCGCCGCCCCACGGAGGAAGCAAGATGGGCCGAAGGGGTCTGTTACCCTTTCGCCCCGCGGCGGCGACTCTTGGAGGCGCGCTCGGCCTTCGAGGTTCCCGGATTGTCCTTCAGGGCACGGATCGCCCGAGAAATCTCGGCTTTTCCGAGCGAGGCGCACACGTTCTGGGTCAGGTCGAGTTCCTCGAACACCGCCCGGCACCGCTCGCACACCACGCTCTGAGACAGCGCCGCGCCGAGACCCCGGTCCATGGCGGCCAGTTTCGCGTGCAGCAGGTCGATGCAGACCTGTTTCGGGTACGACGGCTCCGGAGCGGGCCTCTGGGGCGTGACCCGCATCAGCGCCGCCCGGAGCATGAGCCTCGCGCGGTGCACCCGGGTCTTCACCGTCGCGGGTCGGACACCGAGCACGCGGGCCGTCTCCTCGACGGACAGCTCGATGATGTCCTTGAGCACCAGGGCCACCCGGAAGTCCACCGGCAGTTCCGCGATCGCGCTCTCCATCACCCGGACCTGCTCGGCGGTCGCTGCCCGCTCCCACGGCGCGGGCCCCCGCGCCGGGCGGTCGATCACCGTCGTGTCCGCGAAGGGCGCCAACTGGGAAAACTGCGGCGTGGGCCGCCTGCGCCGCGGCTGAATGACGGTTCGACGGCAGCGGCGCACCGCGATGGCGTACAGCCACGTCCCCGGGTCGGCCCGACCCCGAAACGTGGACCAGCGCCGGTGCGCCTGCAGGAACGTGTCCTGCACCATGTCGGCGGCGTCGTGCTCGTTGCCGCACAGACGCCGCGCCAGCGCGTGCAGACGCGGTGCGTACGTCTCGTAGAGGCGGCGATGAGGGAACTCCTGCGTCATGCGGCCGGATGATGGTATTCGCGACCGCGGGGTCATACCCTTCCGACGCATGGCGATCAGCAGCCCACTTGACCCCCTGCACCAGCAGGCGGAAGCGACGTTCCTGATGTACGGCTCGGGCGACCCCGCGTCCGGCGGCGCGGTCGCCGTGGTGGAGTCCTTCGGAGAACTCGAGGCCGAGTACGCCGCCATCCGCAAGGGCTGCGTGCTGATGGACCTGCCGTACCGGGGCGTGGCGGTTGCGAAGGGTCGGGAGCGCCTCGACTTCCTCAACCGCATGGTCACGCAGGAGATGAAGGCCTTCGCCCCCTTCGAGGTCCGGCGCTCGTTCTGGCTTACCCGGCGCGGCCGGATCGACGCGGACCTGCGCCTGGTTCACCTCGAAGAGCACACCCTGATTGATTGCGACGTCCTGGCCACGGCCCGGGCGGTGAAAGGCCTGTCGGACTTCCTCTTCAGCGAAGAAGCCTCGTTCGAGGACGCCACCGCCCGGCTGCACCGTCTGGCCCTCCACGGCCCGACGGCGGCGGCGCTGCTCGCGGCGGTTTCGACACCCGAGGCCGGGCCCGGCGTGTCGACGCTGGAACCCGACCGCGCCTGCCGCGTGAAGATCGGCGGCAAGGACGTCACGGTTTTCCGCGACGACGCGACCGGCGACGCTGGGTTCGAACTGATCCTGGCAACCGACGACGTCTCCGCGGTCTATGAGCAACTGCTGGAGCGCGGCCTCGCCGACGCTTCGATCCGCCTGCGCACCGCGGGTTGGCACGCGTTCAACATCGCGCGGATCGAGGCGGGCCGCCCGGTCTACAACATCGACTTCGGCCCCGAGAGCCTGCCCCACGAGTGCGGCGAGCCAACCCTCCGCGACCGCGTGAGTTTCACCAAGGGCTGCTATCTCGGGCAGGAGATCGTCGCACGGATGCAGAGCCTCGGGCACCCGAAGCAGGTGCTGGTGGGCCTGAAGATCGGTGAGGCATCGACCTCGTCAACGGAGGCTCAGGCCGAGAGCGGCACGCCCGTGCTGCTGCCCGTGGAAGGCGCCGAACCAAAGTCCGTCGGCGCGGTCACCAGTTCGACGCGCAGCCCGATGCTGGGCGACCGCGGCGTGTGCTTCGCGCAGGTGAAGTGGGAGCACCGCGCCCCCGGCACGCGCGTCGCGCTGCGGGCGGGCGGGGCGGACCTGGGTGCCTCCGTCAACGAGTCGCTGGTTTTCTGGAAGCGCTGACCGCGCGAGAGCGGACCGGTGGCCTCACGGGGCCGCGCCGGGTGTCTCCGCGCCGAGTTCCTTCGGCACGCTATCGGCCCTCTGATTCCAGCGGCTTTCTGCTGCTTTCCAGCGTTCGGCGTTGGCGGCGTCGCCGATCGCCGCGGCGCTCGCAATCCGCGCCGTGTTGCGCGCGATCGACTGGAGCATCCGCGCCCGCGAGTCCGCGGCCATCTCCGCCCGCGCCGCCCACACGCTGCCGAACAGCCGCTCCGACTCGGTCAGGAGCGCCTCGAACCGCGCCGGGGCCTCGGGGGCGGGGTC
>JAFLCM010000485.1 GCA_017303565.1 Planctomycetota bacterium | reverse complement strand
CCCCCCGCCTGTGCATCCCCGAGGCCCTCCGCGCGATGCCCGCGATCTTCCACGGCGTCGAACCCGACCACCTCACCCTCGACCCCTTCTCACCGCCGCCCCCCATCAACCACGCCGGGTGGGCCGCCGTCCGCGCCCACAACCGGGACCTCGCCCTGAAAGCCCGCCGCCTCATCGCCGAACGCCTCGGACTCCCGCTGACCGTCCCCGACCGCATGGTCGGCTCCATCGCCTCCATCCCCCTTCCCGACGGCATCGGCCCCCAACCCTCACCAACTCCGTACCCCGACCCCATCCAACGCCGTCTCATCGACGAGTTTGGCATCCAGGTCCCCATCTCCCACTTCCCCGCCTGGCCCCAAAGATCGATCCGCGTCTCGGCGCAGTTGTACAACGACCTGAGCCAGTACGAGCGCCTCGCCGAAGCGCTGAAGGCTTGTCTCTGAAAACGGTTTCTCAGCCGCCCGGTGCCGTGTCATGCAAAGTGTGGATAAATCGTGTGAAAGCAAGCGGTTGCGCGCTGCGGCCGACACCCCGAAGCGGTGGACAACCGGTGAAAACGCCCTCACCCGCCCTTCACACGACCGAACGCCCCCGCCGGAGCGACAGGCAGCCGCCAGGAAATGCGCAACGCGGCCACGCCGGAAAATCCCCGAAAAACCGCGGGTATTGACGGGCTGTCCAGCGCCAGTCCCCAAAGCGCCAGGCACTCTCTGATGATGATGAAAGATCTCTCTCCCTTCATCAAGAGAACGTGAGGGCGGCCCTGGGAGCCCCCGATCCGCCTCCCCAATCGCACCCGCGGCGATTCTCCCCAACCGTGTGAGGAAAGCGTGGGAAAGTACCCGGTCGCCGCGCCCAATCGTCCCCGCCCCGTGCCGCCCGAAACCGGACCCCTTCAGAGGCCCTGCAGTGCTGGCTGGCACCCCCTGCACCACACGCTGGTCCGTTGGGCGATGGTCCCCGAATCGAGGGTCCGTCCGCAGGTCAGACACGCCAGCCCGCCCCGCCCGTACACCCGGTGCCGCGACTGGAAGCCCCCCGCGTCCCCCGCGGCACCTCGATAGTCCCGGATCGTGCTCCCGCCAGCGTCAATCGCCTCCGCCAGCACCCGCCGAACCTCCCCCGCCAGCCGCCCGCACTCCGCCGGCGACAGCCCCCCGCCCCGCCTGAGCGGGTGGATGCCCGCCGCGTGCAGCGACTCGTCGGCGTAGATGTTCCCCACACCCGCGACCACGGCCTGATCCAGCAGCGCCGCCTTGATCGCCCGGGCCGTCCCACCGAGGGCGGCGTGCAGGTCCCGCCCCGTCACCACCAGCCCGTCCACCCCCAGCCCCGCCCAGCGCCGTTCCAGCGCGTCCCCCGCGTCGATCGCCGTCAGCCCCCCGAACCGCCGCGGGTCGCGGAACAGCACTGCCGTTCCGTCCTCGAGCACCCACCGCGCGTGCACATGGTCCAGCCGCGACCGGCTCCCGGCCTTCAGGACCAGCACCTGCCCGCTCATGCCGAGTTGAACCACCAGCGACCGCCCGCTCTCGCCCACCAGCGCCATCTGCTTCCCGCGGCGCTCGAGCTCGACCACCCGATCCCCGCCGAGCATCCCGGCCTCCGCTCGCCCCCGCCCCCGCGCGTCCCATGCCAGCATGTCACGCCGGAACAGCCGGGCCCTGACGATCCGACGCCCGACCATCACGGGCTCCAGCGCCAGCCGCACACTCTCGACCTCGGGCAGTTCGGGCACGCGCCACGATAGGACCGGCCTTGCAGCCGTCCGCGAACCGCGCCCGCCCGCGGCGCGTACCATCCCCGGTGAGCCACGGGGCACCCCAGCCAGCGTCCAAGAAAACCCTCGCCTGGTCCCTCGGGGCGTTTGTGGGCCATATCGCCAGGGGCGTCCGCACCCCCGTCTCGCCTTCCCGCGTGGAACTCACCCGGGAAACGCAAACGACCGAGCGGGACTCGCCGATGGGGAAGGTGATCGTTCGTCGGACCACCGTCGAGGAACTCGAAGTCCGCCCCGATCCGACCGCCCACCAGTTCACTCCCCAAGGCCCGGGAACACCGCCGAGCGCCCAACAGGACCACCCGCGATGACCAATCCCCGGACTCCCCGGACCCCCCGGACCTCCCGCAATCCCCTGCCCCTGGCCGCCCTCGCCGCGTGCCTCGGCCTTGCCGCCCTCACCGGCTGCGAGATGCAGTCCCGCGTCTCCCAGGGCATCATCGTCGACGGCAACCCCGCCGCCGCCGGCGTCCCCGGCATCGGCATCGCGTCCATCGCCGGCGCCGCCGCCATCACCGCGCCCTACAAGACCGACGGCCCGCGGCTGTTCTTCGAGAACGCCTCCACCCGCCCCCTCGAGGTCCGCTGGTGGATCGGACGCATCGACGTCCGCGAGCCCACCGGCGTCGCCGACCTCCGCACCGCCCCGCACCTCGCCTTCGTCGTCAACCCCGGCGACACCGTCATGCGCCGCTGCGAACGCCAGCCCTGGCCCACCGGCACCGTCGACGCCGTCGTCAGAGCCGAAATCCGCGACCCCAACGACCCCAGCGCTCAGCCCACCTGGCTCGAACTCCCCCAGC
>JAFLCM010000484.1 GCA_017303565.1 Planctomycetota bacterium | reverse complement strand
CCGAGGTCCGCGCCCGCCTCCTCGCCGCCGCCCGCGCGCACTTCTTCGCCGCGGGCTACAGCGCCCTGACCATGGACGACCTCGCCGCCGAACTCGGCATGAGCAAAAAGACGCTCTACGTGTATTTCCCGGGCAAGGACGCCCTGATCGAGGCCATCCTCCGCGAATTCGTCGCCGAAGTCCGCGCCTCCGCTGACGAGGCCCGCACCACCGGCGACCGCGGCGCGCTGATGCGCTACCTCCGCGCCCGCCGACCCGCCTGATCCGACCCGCCTGATCCAACCAGCCTGATCCGGCCCGCTCCCCGCTCCCACCTCACCCCCCCAGAAAGGAACCCCATGCCCTTCACCGGAAAAGCCACCTACACCGCCGGCACGACCCTGCCCGAACTCGCCGAGGACGTCGCCGACATCGTCGGCCTCGTCAGCCCGTGGGAGACCCCGCTGCTCGACCACCTGGGCGACCCCCGCACCGAGGCGCACTCCACCGTCCACCAGTGGATGGAGGACAGCCTGCTCCCCAACTCAGACGCAGTGAACCAGACCACGTTCACCCCCTCGCCCACCCACGCCACCAGCATCACGGTGGACTTCGGCGACCGCTTCCAGATCGGCGACCAGGTGCGCCCCGAGGGCTCGCTCGAGGTGATGTTCGTCACCGCCATCACCGGCAACGTGCTGACGGTCGTCCGCGCCTACGGGAACACGCCCCGCGCCACCCTCGCCGACAACACCGTCCTCAACATCCTGGGCAACGCGGCGCTCGAGGGAGACGCCCGGCCCGCCGCCCGCTTCACCAACCGCACGCGCCGCCAGAACTACACCCAGATCTTCACGGCCGCCGTCGAGGTCTCGGGCTCGCAGCTCGCCTCCACCAAGAACGGCGTCGCCGACGAGGTCGACTACCAGAAGCAGGAACGCCTCCGCGAACTCCTCCGCGACCTCGAGAACTGCGTGATCAACGGCGTTGCCCCCGCCAGCAACCCGCAGGGCGACGCCTCCACCCGGCGCACCTTCAACGGCCTCATCCCCACCATCACCACCAACCGCTTCACCCCCGGCGTCAACGGGTTCCCCGCCGGCGGCGGCGCGGGCCAGAAGGACCTCACCGAGAGCGTCCTCAACGCCGCCATGCGCATCGCCTGGGACCGCGCCTCCGGACCGCTCGACACCATCGTCGTCGGCGGAGCGCAGAAGCGCCGCATCAACTCCTTCATCACCGGCTCCCGCGGCTACGAGGCCGGCGACACCCGCTTCAACGAACGCATCAGCGTCTACGAGAGCGACTTCGGCGTCTGCCGCGTCGTCCTCTCCCGCTACGTCCCCTCCGACTGCGTGCTGCTGCTCGCCGCCTCGCGCGTCAGCGTCATGCCGCTCGCCGGACGCTCCTTCCAGTTCAAGCGCCTCGCCACCACCGGCGACAACGAGGTCGCCCAGCTCATCGGCGAGTACACCGTCGAATCCCGCAACGAGCCCGCCCACGCCCTCATCACCGGCCTCTCCGTGGCCTAGACCGCGGACGAGCCCGGCCAGCCGCCCGACCAGCCCCAGTGGTGAATCGCCGGCTGTCGGTACACGCCGGGGCCGCGCCTGTTTGACCCTCCGCCTCTCTCCTCCCGCACCCGTCTGCGCCCGAAAGGGCGCGGGCGGGGTTTCCCGCCGCCTCACCCACCCGCCCACAAGGGTCCACCAGCATGTTCGCCACCGACCGAGACCTTCTCGTCTTCGAGCCCCGCCTGTTCAACGAACTGGGCTTCGGCGCCCAGCGCGTCGCCGAGGCCGCCGGCGCGGGCTCGCTCGATGCCTCCGGCTCGACGTTCACCCTCACCGGCGGGCGCTTCAACGACTGGGGCGTCTCGACCGGCTGGGTCGTCCTCGTGAACGATGCACCGCTCGAGGTTGTCACCCGCTTCAACCAGACGCAGCTCTACGTCTCGCGCCTCCGCGAGGACACGTCCCAGGCGGTGATCCCCGCCGCCGCCGGCACCGGGTTGAACGTCCGCGTCTCGACCTTCCGCCCGCAGATCGCGCTGATCCACGACATGCTGCTGCGCTCGCTGGGCATCGAGCCCGGTGCCGCCGCCGCGCCGGGCGTGCTCACCGAGTCCGCCATCACCAACCCGCGCGCCCTCGTCCGCGCCGAGTGCCTCGGCACGCTGCACCTGCTCTTCGCCGCCTCCGCCCCCATCGCCGGCGAGTCCTCCATCGCCTGGGCCAAGGCCCGCTCCTACGCGGAGCGCTTCGACCAGGAACGCCGCCGACTCCGCGCCGAGATCGACACCACCGGCGACGGCTCGCCCGATGCGCTCCGCCGACCCAACGTCGAACGCCTCTTCCGCGCCTGAGCGGCCCGCCCCGTTCTTCCTCACAGGAATCTCCCCATGGTCGCGCTGTTCCCCGCCTCAGTCACGCTCAACACCCTCGAACTCCCCGGCGTCGAAAGCGTCGTCGTCAACCGCTCCGCCTCGCGCCTGATCGTCGAGCACTCCGACCTCGGCCCGCACCCCGCGTTCATCGACGCGCCCGAGCGCCGCACCCAGGTCGTCGTCCGCCGCCGCCTCCAGCAGGACGAGCCCTCGCCCGCCAAGCCC
>JAFLCM010000483.1 GCA_017303565.1 Planctomycetota bacterium | reverse complement strand
CGGTGTAGAGGCGCAGGCCATCACGGGCGGGCTTGCGCGCCTTGAGCCCGGCCTGCAGCGCCGCGATGTCGGACTGGTTCTCACGCACCGCAGCACCCCCCATCACTCTTGAACCGCCCGACGATGTAGCGGGACCCCGCCTTGGGCTTGCTCGCGACGCCGACGCGGGCGATGCGCTCCAACCACCAGTCCAGCGGCCGCACCGTCGGGTGCAGACCTTCGCCGGCGACGGTGGTCGTGCTCGGCCGCGTGCAGATCGAGAAGATGAACCGCCCGCGCGGCACCGCGACGCGGCGCATCTCCGCGAGCGTCAGGTCAACATCCTCGGGCAGGAGGTGCTCGAGAGCGTCGAAGCTCGTCACCACGTCGGCGATGCCCGCCTGCAGGGCGGTCGCGTGCATGGGGCGCACGAGGTCCGCCTCGGGGAAGGCAAAGTCGACGCCCAGCCCGTCGATGCCGAGGCGCCGCAGCTCGCGCACAAGGTCGTTGCGGCCGCAGCCGAAGTCCACCACGAACCTCGGCTTGCTCTCCTGGATGAGCGGGATCGCCGCCCGGCCGTGGTTGGTCGAGCCGTAGGTCGAGCCGGGCTTGTTCGCCAGTGCCAGGTACTTGGTCCGCTCCTTGGCACGCTTGACCTCGAGCGGCGTTGGGGTGGTCGGAGTGGTTGTCATTCCGCACCTCCGATATAGAGGTTGAACTTGCGGTCCTCGTCGGCGGGGTCGGCGATCTCGATCAGGCTCATGGCCTCGAAGACCCACACGGGCTTACCCCGGCTGTTGCGTTCGCAGATCATCTGCACGCACACGCCTTCGGGGATCGGCACGAGCTTGGGCCTGAGCGACCGCGCGGGCGGGCACTTGGGCAGCACGCCCGGGAGCTCGCACACCGGGCCCAGCCCGAGCAGGCCGCCGAACCCGGAGCCGGGCTCGGAGTCGTTCATGTGGTGCGCCTCGAAGCGGTTGATCGCCAGGCGCGTAGGGTCCTCGCCGCCGCTGGGGGCCTGCGAGGTCAGGCCGTTCTCCACCGGCACGTAGCGCAGATAGTCCGGGCTGCCGGGGTTGCCGTCGATCTGGGCCTCGACCCACGGGTAGCGCCAGCGGTTGCGCTCGGTGGGGATCGGCTGGGCCGCGCCGAGGATCGCGGTAATGCGTCCCGGCGAGGGGCGGCCGAGCTCGATCACGGCCCACTTCTCGCCGGTGCCATCCTCCTTCCACAGGATCGGGATGCCGCCCATGGGCGTGCTCGCCAGGACTGTCTCGTCGGCGGCGAGCTCGCAGGTGGTGTCGGTCTCGTTGGTGATGTAGACCCGCGCAGTCGTCACGCCGGTGAGCACGCAGGGGCCGAGGGCATTGGGTTTGATGGGCTGGAGCGCCACCGCAAAGGCGAGCGTGTCAGACTGCTCGGTCGCCACATCGCCTGTTAGGGGCGTTCGGCTGTGGAAGGTTCGCTCTTGGTCGTCCTCGCCTGGCTCGACCAGCACGCCGGTGATCGCCAGCGCGTGGTGCGGCTCGATCAGCTCGTTCGAGTCGTTGCGGACGAGCACCACGCCGATGCCACGCTGCGCGGATTCGACGAGAGGACCGGCGACGGCTTGGCCGCGCCCCTGACGCGTGCGCAGGTCGACCGCCGCATCGACGAACGCGTTGTACGCGCCCGCGGGGATGCGGAGCGGCTGGCCGGAGCGGACTTTGCGGAGGTCGTCGGGCATGATGTGTGGGGGTCAGATTCCCAGTGCTCCAAAGTTGGCCTGGTCGTACACGCGCTCGACGTACGCGGCGATGGGTTTCTTGATGATCGCGCCGGAGCCGGAGTCCTCTGCGTCGGCGTAGCGGACCCACAGGTACTCCCACCCCTTCTTGTTGATCCCGGTCACCGGGCCGACGGTCAGGTTGGTCTGGTTGGGGCTCGCGGCGAACCGGAACGTGATCTCCCAGTGGTCATCCGGGCCGTCGCCGCGTTTGGAGCCTGTCGCACCGAGGAACAGCACCTCGCCAGCCGAGAACCCGCGGAACGAGCCGGCGTTGGTCTTGCCCGTGCAGGAGAAGATCGCGCCCTTGTACGACGCCGTGACCTGCGCGTCGGTGAAGTAGTGCGTCTCGGAGAACTGGTAGACCGGGACCGTGATGTCGACGCCCTCGACGCCGTCGGCGGTAACGCCGATCGCGCCGCCGAAGTCCGGCGCGGTGGTGCCGGGCGCGGGGCGGCGCTGCACGGTCTGCAGGCTCTGGGTGATGTGCTGGGTCCCGCCGCCGGTCTCGAAGGTGAACGAGGACTCGCTGGGCGTGCTCGTGCCGGTGGAGGCGTTCTGGCTGTAGCGGACGGTGACATCCCACAGCTGCGGGCCGATGGGCTCGATCTGGATGGTCTGGCGCGGGAGTGTGTCGTAGGTCGCCGGGGAGGCCGCCTGCGCTGCGGTGCGGGCCGCGAGGTCATCGGCCGTGCCGCGCACGATGTAGCCGAGCTCGGCAGAGGACTGCGAGGCTTGGTTCGCCTTGGTGGAGCGGCGGCTCTCGAACTTCTCAAAGACCTCGACCGGCACGAGCGATGAACTCCTTTCTGTTTGATGGGGTCAGGCGAACCGCAACCCGTTGTC
>JAFLCM010000482.1 GCA_017303565.1 Planctomycetota bacterium | reverse complement strand
CCGCCGTTCTGGCGGTCGAGGTTGGCGCTGTTGTCGGAGATGTTGTAGAAGAACTGGTTGGTGGCGGAATCGGGCTGCTGGTCGCGCTTGGCCATCGCGACGGTGCCACGGGTGTTGGAGACGCCGAACTCGTTGCGGACCGTCGGGCGGGTGGGGATGGCGGGGAATCCGTCGGCGGCGCGGAAGCCGCCGCCCTGCACGACGAAGGGCAGACCGCCCGAGCGGGCCCGGCGGTGGAAGAAGCCGGCGTCGTACGAGCCGTCGTTGGCGTAGGCGAGGAAGTTGGCGACGGTCAAGGGGGCGCGGTCGCCCAGGAGGTCCATGTCGATGACGCCCGCGAAGGTGGTGACGCGGGCAACCTGCTGGGCCGGGGCGCGGGTGAAGAAGACGAAGTCCCCGCCCTGCACGCCGTCGCCGGAGATGGTCGAGCCGCCGTTGAACTCGCCGTCGAGTCGCTGTCCGTTGGTGCCGGTGATGATCGAGGCGTCGAGCCGGACCGCGTAGCGGGTGTTGGCGCTGACCGGGGCGAGGATGCGGATGGTGCGGGTGGCGATGTCGTAGGAGATCTCGCTGACGGCGACGTTCTGGTCGTCGGCGGTGCCGAGCAGAAGGTCGTCGCCCGCGACCGACACGCGGACGCTTGAGGTGTTGATCGTCTGGGCGAGCAGGCTCCGGCTGGCGGTGAGCAGGACCAGCCCGCGGTTGTCCGCTTCGACGCGGGTGATCGAGGGCAGGTCACCCGCGAGCAGCAGCCGCGACTCCAGCGGCTCGATCCGGGCCACCCGGTCACGCCCGCGGCGCTGAGGTGGGGTCGCTTTGGTGGGGCGGTCGGGGTTGCGGTTGGTCGCGGTCATCGAGAGAGAACTCCAGCCGAGTGCGGCAGGCAAGTCCGGGCCTGCCAAGAAGTTAGGGCGCAAGGAATCGCGCCCCCTGGTGCGGATGATAGGGAATACCTCCGCAGGATCAGGGGATACGGTTCTATCGGCTGTCGCGTTCGCGCGCGTGGAAGGTGGGGAGAAATGGGGCCAAAAAAGCAACGGCCCGCCACGGGGGCGGGCCATCGCCGGTGGTGGTGGTCTGTTTGAAGTGCCTTCTCAGGCCGCCTCGCGGTTCTGGGTGGCGGTGGGGGCGCGGAAACCGTTGAAGTTCGGGATGGTCCCGTTGAAGGGGTAGGGCGTGCCGGGATTCACGCCGGCGTAGGCGGGAGAGGGCGTGCCGAAGCTGGGCGAGTACGGGAAGGGCTGGGGGGCCCAGGGGAACGCGTTGAAGGGATAGGCATTGAACGCGGGGAAGCCGAAGGCGTTCCACGGATTCGTGCCGATGGGCCCGCCGTACCAGGCATTGAAGGGGTACGAGGGCTGGCCATTCCACGCGGAGTTGTTCCAGAAGCCCCAGGGAGTCGTCGAAGGGAAGCCGGTCGAGGGGTAACCGGTGGTCGGGTATCCGCTCGTGGGGTAGCCGGCGAACGGATTGTTGCCGAAGGCGGGGTTCCAGCCAAAGGGCGTCCAGCCGGGGAAGCCCTGCTGCTGGTTGAAGGCGGGGACAAAGGGAACGCCGGGGAACGGGTAGGAGTTGGTCATGGTTTCGGGTGTGCGGATCGGTTCGCGGGGGCGGCGCGTCTCGGTCGCCCGCGGCGACGATCGCGACCCCTGAGCAAGGGGAATCGACCTGTTCCGGGGAGGACTTTGGGCGCGGGGCGGGTTTCTTGGTGCGCGGCGGATTTCGGTGATCGGCGATCGGGTTTTCGGGCCGTGGGCCGTCTGTCGGCGGCGGTTGTGGTAATGATGGACGGCGCATCGAGCAGTCCACGCCACACCCCGGAGGTTGACGCCATGGCCAAGAAGTCGAAGAAGAAGGCGGCTCGCAAGCAGCAGGTCAAGAAAGCCGCGAAGAAGCCGTCGAAGAAACCTGCAGGGAAGAGCGCGTCGTCGGCGCTCGCGCCGCGTCCGATCTCGACGGGCAAGGGCCTGAGCCCGATGGAGGTCGGCACCAACGTCGTCCGGATGTTCAACGCCGGGCAGTGGGCCGACATCGAGGAGATGTTCTGGTCGCCCAAGGTGGTTTCGATCGAGGGGTTCGGCGTGTCGATGGGGTGGCACGGCGTGAAGGCCGTCCGGGCCAAGGGCGATGAATGGATGAGGACGCACCGGATCCACAGCGCCAGCGCGGAGGGGCCGTATGTCGGGGCGACGGGTTTCGCCGTCAAGTTCACCATGGACGTCGAGGACACCGCCTCCGGCAAGCGGATGAACATGGTGGAGGTCGGGGTCTACAGCGTGCTCAACGGCAAGATCGTTCAGGAAGAGTTCATGTACCACATGGGCTGAGCCGGTGGCCAAGACCTTCCTGTTCAAAACCGAGCCGTCGGAGTACTCGTTCGGCGACCTGGTCCGCGACGGGCGCACGGCGTGGACGGGCGTGAAGAACCCCGGGGCGCTGATCGCGCTGCGCGCCTGCGCGAAGGGTGACCGCGTGCTGATTTACCACACCGCGGACGAGAAAGCGGTGGTGGGTATTGCGGAGGTGACGCGGGCGGCCTATCTCGATCCCGACGCGAAGGGTGACGAGAAGGCGGTCGCCGTGGATTTGAAGCCGG
>JAFLCM010000481.1 GCA_017303565.1 Planctomycetota bacterium | reverse complement strand
GAGGTCGAGGAGTACGTCGAGGTCGACGAGAACGGCAACGAGATCATCTCCGAGTCCGAGGAGTCCGAGGACGATGACGATGAGGACGCTCCCCGCGCCGAGACCCGAGACCTGAAGTCGCGGAAGAAGGCGTGACGAACAGACGCCAGCGGCACGTGCCTCCGGAGCCCCCGAGATGATCCGAGTTCGCCCGGTGAACGCCGGTGATTTCGACGCCGTCGCGGCGCTCACGAATCACTTCATCGTCAACACGGCGATCCACTTTTCGACCGAGCGGGTGACGCCGGACGGCCTTCGCGCCGCGTGGGAGTCTTCGCGCCGGCGCTACCCCTTCCTGGTCGCGGTCGATGAGCACGGTTTCGCGGGGTACGCGAAAGCGGGGGTGTGGCGCGAGCGGGCCGCGTACCAATGGACCCCCGAGGTGGGCATCTACATCGAAGAGCGGACCCGAGGCCGGGGCGTCGGCAAGACGCTCTACAGAGCGCTCCTGGACGAGATGAAGGCCCGCGGCTTCCGCAGCGCCGTCGCGGGGATCACGCTGCCGAATGAGCCGTCGATCCGCCTGCACGAGCGCGTCGGGTTCATCAAGTGCGGGCACGTGAGGGACGCCGGTTTCAAACTCGGCGCGTGGCACGATGTGGGGTTCTGGCAGGCGGTGCTGGACGAGGGGCCGGGGGTACCGGCGGCGCTTCCGATGTGACGCGACAAAGGGGGATCAATGGATCGGCGGCGCACGGGAAGGTCCCAGCACGGAAGAGGCTGAGCCTTCGCTCACGGCGCCGTCGGCATGCAGCAGGTTCATTCCCGTGAGTCCCTGCCCGGCGTTCACCTTTCCGTGCGCCCATACGCCCTCGTCGCTGATGACGACTGTCCGCGGGTCCGATCGGACCCACCGACTGACCTGCCCGTGCGGATCGCGGTAGGGCCACGCCGCGAACAGGTCGGCGAGTTGATAGAAGTAGCTCCAGCCGCGAGCGGACGCCGGTTGCGGGTTGGACGGGCACACGAACACGCCCGGCGGTTGCAACGGACGCGTGCTGGACCATGCGTCCAAAGGCGTTTCGAGCGCCGCGGCGATTGTCTCCACCGGTTCGCGGGAGAACCCCATGCCCGGCGGTGCCGTCACGTCAACCAGCCGATCGGCGAACGGGAGAAGTCTCTCTGGCCGGTCGCTGCTCGCCGCTTCGAGGCCGAGGCCTTGCTGCTTGAGGTTGCTGAGACAGGCGGTGCGCTGAGCGGCGCGTCGGGCGGACGCGAAGGCGGGCATCGCGATCGCGATCAGAAGCGCCACGACGGCGACCACGGCGATCAGTTCCACCAAGGTGAAGCCGCCACCGCGAGGAAGCGGGGTGTCGGCCCGAGAGGGGAACTTCGTTGCACTTGGCTGCTCTCCCAGCGACGAACTCGGCTCGATCGTGCTGCTGGCGCGAAGCGCCGCTTCGCGGACACGGGGGTCGTCGCTCGCTGCCAGCCTTTTCACGGCCTCAGTTGCATCAACCGGGAGAGCGCGTGCGTGCTCTTTCAAACGCGCCACCGCGTCAAGGGCCGCCATCGTTCGCAACCTGCGCTCGCCCGTATCGATGGGACCAGAGAGCGCGGACGCCAGAATGACCTCGACCGATGGCTGCAGGGATCCAAAGATCAGATCGAGACGGCCGGCTCCCACGGACTGGTTCCAGCGGGCTTTGGCGATGGACGCTGAGGCGCACGATCCGCAAGCGTCGGCGTGTGTTTCTCGCCGAGCATCGAGCGTGCGGTGAAGGACGATGAGCCCGGCCAGCGATGCACCGAGCAGGAGGGGGCGTCGCCGCATCATGCGAAGATCCTATTGCGCCGGGTTGGAAGCTCTGCTTCTTCGTGCCTTTGCCTCCCGGGCGTACTGGAGATTGAGAGTGATCGCCTGCTTCACGTCCGGGTCGGGATCGCTCTCCAGGGCGTGGATCGCGGCGCGAACGGCGTTGTCTGATTCATGTTCCCCGAGGGAGATCAGAAGCACGCCCGCCTGACTCCGGCGGTGCGGGTCGGTGGAACGAAGTTCCTCGACGAGGGCGGCGTGAAGCACGGTCGCGATCTGAGGCTCCGCGCGGCGGAAGTACTTGAGGCGAACGCCCGCAACTTCGACCGCGCTGGACTGAAGGATGGCCCGCGCGGCGGCTTTCGGGTCGCGGCCGATGCGGTCTTTCGGATCGGGAGGAAGTCGGATGAACCCGGCGACGCGGGCCGCGTCCTTCGCATCCCACCGCCGCTTCATGGCGGTTTCACGGTTGAGGCGGTTGACATCGGCCCCGATCCCGGCATCCACTGAGGGGTTGTTCGTCCAATCGATCTCAGCGGCTGCGAGCGATTCCGCCCGGTACATCGTCCAGGCGCGATCGATGCGGTAGGTCCAAAAGCCCCAGAGCAAGAGCAGAAGCGCCGGCACGGCCGCACCGCCGAGCCACACCACGACACGGGCTTTTGACGCGGCGACCCTCGTTCTCACTGGTTCTCCGGGTCGTACGGCGAGGGATACAGCACCTTCTTGTACCAGGGCAACTCATCCCAGTACTGTTGCCAGTTGACCACCGAACAATACTCGTGGCAGTCCGCTCGATGTTCAACCG
>JAFLCM010000480.1 GCA_017303565.1 Planctomycetota bacterium | reverse complement strand
ACCGGTGCGGGCCAGGTGGTCGGCCAGGCGCTCCAGGCGGGCATCCAGGTCGGCGATCTCGGCGGCCTGCAGCAGGCCCAGATGCCGCTCCGGCAGGGCGGCCTCCGCATCCCGGGGCAACGCGCCACCGCAGCACCTGATCGACCTCGGCGGCGGGGTGCGGATCAAGGTCTTCGAGCTCCACCCCGCCGGCGCGGGCGAACGCTCGGGCGAGGTGACGCTGAGCGTGGCGGAGTCTGATGTGGTGGTGGTGGCGGGGTGAGGGGGCGGGGGATGGCCACGCCTACTCCAGCTCACTCCCCGGCGGCACGGCGAACTCGGCTTTGCCCATCCTGAGCACGGGCACGCCGTCCTCGTTGAGTGTGACGAGGGTGCCGGGCATGTGGACGCCGCCGGGGGCGACGATGGTGATGGGCGAGCCCTTGCCGTAGAGGCGTTCGCGGGCGATCTTCAGGGAGCGGTCGTCGACGCCGGTGGTGTTGAGGGCGTCGAAGAGCGCGGCCCGCATCCGCAGCGCGAGGGCCTCGAGGTCGATGTCCTCGGCGCACACGTCGCGCATGGCGATGGGGGCGCGGCGGAGGTCCTGGGGCAGTTCCGACACGTCGTTGTTGACGTTGACGCCCACGCCGACGATGAGCCAGGCGGTGCGTCCGAACTCGGGGCCGGTGACGAGGGCCTCGCACAGCGTGCCGCAGGCCTTGCGGCGCTTGAGCAGGACGTCGTTGGGCCACTTGAGCATGGGCATGACGCGGGCCATGTGGCGCGTGAGGGATTCGGAGATGGCGGTGAGGGCGGCGACGCCGACGCGGAGGCCCAGGCCCAGCGCGACCATGCGGGGGTCGGGGGCGTCGTGGCCCGTGGGGACGGGCCATGCGGCGGTGCACCACAGGCCGCCCTCGGGCGAGTGCCACTTGCGCCCGTGGCGACCTACGCCGCCGGACTGCTCCCGCGCGATGTAGAAGCGTCCCGTCGAGGCGTCGAGCGCACCGGACTCGATCTCGCGCCGGGCGAGGCGGTTGGTGGAGTCCACCTTCTCGACGCGGTGGATGGGCAGGCGTTCTTCGGGGGTCATGCGGTCAGGTGACGACCAGTTGGGGCCCGGCGCCGGTGCGCATGGCGGCGAGGGCGGCCTGCGTCTCGACGAGGCGAACGGTGTTCATGAGCGGCTCGGAGAGTTTGGGCGTGCCGGTGAAGTTGGCGGTGGGGTTGCCCTTGTCGGAGTTCTCGCGGAGGGCCATGTTGATGGGCACCGCGCCGAGGAAGGGCAGGCCGAGGCGCTGGGCCATCATCTCCGCCCCGCCGCGGCCGAAGATGTCGTACTCCTTCCCGTCGTCGCCGATAAAGTAACTCATGTTCTCGACGACGCCCAGGACGTGGATGTTGAGTTGGGCGAACATCTTGGCGGCGCGGACGGCGTCGTCCTGCGCTACCTTCTGCGGCGTGCAGACGACGACGGCGCCGGTGAGGCGCATCATCTGGGCCATGGTCAGGCTCACGTCGCCGGTGCCCGGGGGCAGGTCGATGATGAGGTAGTCGAGCGGTCCCCACTCGGTCTGCTCGACGAGCTGCTTGAAGGCGCCGTGGGCCATGGGCCCGCGCCAGATGAGGGGCTTCTCGGGGTCGACGAGCTTTCCGATGGTCATGGCCTTCACGCCGTGGACGTAGAACGGCTGGAGGCGGTTCTCGCGGAGGGTGACCTCGGCGTTGTCGAGCGCGAGCATGGTGGGGAGCGAGGGGCCGTAGATGTCGGCGTCGAGCAGGCCGACGCGATGGCCCTGGCGTGCGAGGCCGACGGCGAGGTTGACGCTGACGGTGCTCTTGCCGACGCCGCCCTTGCCCGCGCCGACGGCGATGATGTGCTTCACGCCCGGGAGCGAGGCGGAGCCGGCGCCGGCGGGGGTCGGGGCCGCGCCCTGTGACACGGTCGGCCCGCTGGAGGCCTGCTTGAGCGGGATGTTCGCCGGCTGCTGCACGGTCGCGGGCTTGATCTCCTGCTGGGCGTCGGCGGGGGTCACGAAGTCGATGGCGATACTCTTGAGCGCCTCGCCCATGTCGGCGGCCTTGCGGCGGAGGGCGTTCTCGACGCCCTCCTTCAACTGCTGGCGGAGCACGCTGTTGTCGGTCACGCCCAGGGTGAGCGTCACGAAGCCGTCGCAGGCGGCGCACTTGCGGACGGCGTCGAGTTCCACGAGGTCGCGCCCGGACTTCGCATCGCGGATGGTGCGGAGGGCCTCGAGAACGTGCTCTTTGCTGAACGCCATGGATGCTCCCGTCAGGGGCCGGTCACCCCATCGAACGCTGGGAAATGGGGGCGGGATGATAGGAGGTGACGGGCCGAGAACCGGGGGTTTTCCGCGTGGGCCGCAATACCGGGCTGGGTTCGGCGTTGAGCCGATGACGACAACCAAGCACCTTGTTTCCCGTGGAGGTTCCAGCCATGTCTCGCCAGCCCACAGTTCGATTCACCCGCAAGTTCACGCCGTGCCTCCTCGTGGCGCTGTGCGCCCTCTCGGCGCCGGCGTTCGCGCAGGACTCGAAGCCGAGCGAGGCCCCCTTGGGCGGCCCCGGCGTGACCGACCGCGCGCCGCCCGGCGGGCGCAAGTTC
>JAFLCM010000048.1 GCA_017303565.1 Planctomycetota bacterium | reverse complement strand
GGAAGGGGTCGGGACGGAGGGGGAGGGCGTCGGGGATGGTGACATGGGGAGTGCTCCTCAGGGCGGCTGAGCCCGCGGGAGGGCGTCGCCGCCGGTGTCGCAGGATACGCCGAGGCGTGGTTGGGCGCACGCGGTTCCGGGAGTGCGGCGGGCAGGCTGGAAGCCTGCCCCACCTCCAACGGGTCCAACGACCGGACATCGGCGCCATCGGCGGGATCGCGGGTTTCGGGCTATCATCCTCTCCCGATCCGCCAGCACCCCGAACCTCCACCGACCATGGCCGACAAACCCTTCCGCTGCCGACTGATCACCCCCGAGGCCCGCGTGTTCGACGCGATGGCGTCGTACGTCTCTTTGCCGATGCACGACGGGCAGATGGGCTTCATGGCCAACGCCGGCGCGGTGGTGGGAAAACTCGGCGTGGGCGAACTCCGCGTCGAGTTCGTCGACCGCTACGAGCAGAACGTCAAGCTGGAAGAGTCCGGCAACAAGCGGTGGTTCGTGTCCGGCGGGTTCATGCAGAACGTCAACAACGTGCTGACGATCCTCGCTTCCGTGGCTCAGCCCGTCGAGGCGATCAAGCCCGAGGAGGCGAAGGCCGAACTCGCCGAGGCGCAGGCCCGGCGGAGCAACAAGGCCGAGGAGATGGAGCGCATCACGCAAGAGCGCAACGCGGCGCGGCGGAAGGTCGCGCTGGCGCAGCGCTGACCCGCGGCTCGCTTCGGGCAACTCCTGACAACCGGGGACCGCGATGGGCGAGACGCTGCGATGGGGCATCCTGGGCACGGGGATGATCGCCGCGAAGGTGGCGCCGTGCATCCGCCAGGCCGCGGGCTGTTCGCTGACCTGCGTCGCCTCTCGGGACGGGGACCGGGCCCGGGCGTTCGCGTCGTCCCTGGGCCTGCCTGCCTCCGCGGCGTGCGACGCCGAGGCGCTGCTCGCCCGGTCCGACGTGGACGCGGTGTATGTGACCGTGCCCAACAGCCTGCACACGCCCTGGAGCGTGCGGCTGCTCGAAGCGGGCAAGCACGTCATCTGCGAGAAGCCGCTGACGCCGCGGGCGGAGGAGGCCCGCGCGGTCGGTGCCGCCGCCGCGAAGGCCGGGCGGGTGTTCGCCGAGGGGTTCATGTACCTGCACCACCCGCAGACGGACCTCCTGGTGCGGGCGGGGCGCGAAGGCGAGCCAGGGCTGATCGGCCGAGTGCGAACCGTCGTCGCGTCGTTCTGCATCGACCTCCGCCCGCGCCCGAACGCGTGGACGCGGTTCAGCCACCGGCTGGAGGGCGGCGCGATGCTGGACCTGGGCTGCTACCCGTTGAGCCTGGCGCGGACGGTGCTGGGCGAGGAGCCGGTCCACCTCGGCGCGACGGCGCGCGAAGCCGCGCCCCAGCCGGGCGAGTCACGGGGCGTGGACGCGCTCACGTCGTTCTCGGCTCGATTCAAATCAGAGGCGGTGCTGCACGCGCTGTGCGCCATCGACGCCAACGCCGGGGTCTTCGCCGAACTCGTGGGAGAAACGGGCGTGCTCAGGACCGAGACGCCGTTTCGCGCCGACCCCGTCCGGGCCGAACTCCGCCTGACGCGGTTCGAGAACCACCCCCGCGGGGCGGGCGTCGAGACGATCGTCATCGAGAACGGGGGCGACCGCTTCGTCAACCAGTTCGGAGCGTTCGCGCGGGCGGTGCGGGAGCGCCGCGCGATGACGCCGACGCCGGACTGGTCGGTCGGCCAAGCGGCGGCGATCGAGACCATCACGGGGATGACCGGCTGCGGCTGGTGAGACGGGCCCCACGCCCGAGAATCACTCGTCGTCTTCGGAACCGGCGTCGGCGCGCCCGTCCATCTTGTCGCGGAGCGTGCGGCTGGCCGAGAAGCCGATGGTCTTCGACGCCTCGATCTTCATCTCGCGCTTGGTGAGCGGGTTGACCGCGACCCGGGCCTTGCGCTGCTTGCGCCGGAACGTACCAAAGCCCGAAAGGGCCACCTTGCCCTCGGCCTCGACGCCCTCGGCGATGCAGCGGATCACCGCTTCAACGGCCTTGCCGGCGTCGGACTTGGTCAGGTTCAGTTGGCTGGCGACTTGTTGCACCAGATCGCTCTTGTTCACGCTTCACCTCGGCTTCGCGGCTTCCGTGCGCCGGTCGAACGAGCGAGTCCTGCTCCGTCCGGCTCGAAGTTACCGCCAAGGCGTGCCGCGTCAAACCCCGAACACGCCGTTCCCACGCGGTTCACGGGTTCTCCACCGATTTCCCGACAGCGGCCAGAGACCGCCCCGAAACCCGGGGAAAACACCGGGCTTCCCCGCGTGCTGGGCCGGGGCATACACTTTTCCCCGATGAGCGACCACGATCAGAGCGTTCCCCCGCTTGACAATCACGCCGAGGCGCCTTCTGGCGCGACGGCGACGCTGACGCTGCCGAAGCGCCAGCCGCGCACGCGACAGCCTCGGCTGTGGAACGTCGTGCTCCTGAACGACGACGACCACTCGTACGAATACGTCATCGAGATGATGCAGAAGGTGTTCGGGCACCCGGCCGAGCGGGCGTTCCAGATCGCCAAGACCGTGGACAAGGACGGGCGGGCGGTGTGCGCCACGTTCCACAAGGAACTCGCCGAACTGAAGGCCGAACTGGTCCACGGCTTCGGCAAGTACCGTAGGATCGCGTCGTGCGCGGGGGCCATGAGCGCGGTCATCGAGCCGGCCGACGCGGGCGATGACGACCAGAACGAGTGAACCGCGGGCGCCCGCCCAGCGACCGATGGCCCGACCCCTCGTCATCCAGACCGAAGAACTCGACGCACCGTGCGCCCAGTGGCTCGCGGAACGTTGCGAACTGGTGCAGTGCCCCAGCGAGGACACGCCCCGGTTCGAGGGGCTGCTGGCCCGGGCCGAGGGGCTGGCGATCCGCACGTACACCCGCGTGGACGCCGCGCTGCTCGCCAAGGCGCCGAATCTCAGGGTCGTCGGGCGCGCCGGCGTCGGGCTGGACAACGTGGACGTCGAGGCCTGCCGGGCCTGCGGGGTGACGGTGGTTTCCACCCCCGACGCGAACACCCGCGCCGTGACCGAACTGGTCTTCGCGTTCATCCTCGACGCGCTGCGCCCCCGGCTGTTTCTCGAGAAGCCGCTGTCGCTGGCCGAGTGGAAGCGCGTCCGCAAGGAACTCACGGGGCCGCGGCAACTGTCCGACCTCACGATGGGCATCCTCGGGCTGGGGCGCGTCGGCAAGAGCGTCGCCCGCATCGCGACCGCGTTCCGGATGAACGTGCTTTACCACGATCTTCTGGAGATCCCCGAGGGCGAACGCTCGGGGGCACGCCCGGTGGACCTCGAAACGCTGCTGAGGTCCAGCGACATCTTCACCGTCCACATCGACGGGCGTGCGAGCAACCGCAAGTTCGTCAACGCCGACCGCCTCGACCTGCTGAAGCGCGACGTGGTGCTCGTCAACGCCAGCCGCGGGCTGGTGATGGACCCGATCGCGCTGGCGGCGTTCCTGTGGGAGCGGCCCGAGGCCCAGGCGATCCTCGACGTCCACGAGCCCGAGCCGTTCGGGGCTGACTACACGCTCCTGAGCGTTCCCAACGCGCACCTGACGCCGCACATCGGCGCCGCCACCGCCACCGCGCACCGGAACATGTCGTGGGTGGTGAAGGACATTTGGCGGGTCTTGAGCGGCGAGAGACCCGAGTTCCCCGCCTGAGGGTGACCCTCAGAACCGGATGACGAACGTCGCCGCGTAGTCCAGCTGATCCTGACGCGACCCGGAGAAGCCGGTGTCGTAGCGGTGCTCGACGCCGAGGCGCAGGTTGAGGTTCGTCTTGTCGCTTAGCCGCACCTCGTAGTAGGCCCGGGTGCGGGTGCGGTACTGCTCGAGGTCGTCGAGCGACGGGAAGAGTTCGATGTTGGAGACGATGGACTGGGTGGGCGTGAACTTGTGGCTGAAATCGAGGCCCAGGATCCCCTCGGGGCGTGGATCGGTGTCCTCCGAGCCGAACTCTTTGACCACGCCGGCGCCGAGACGCCCCATCAGGCTGGTGGTCTCGCTGCGGATGAAGCGGTAGCCCAGGCCCCCGCCGACACGCACCAGCGCGTCGTAGCGGGTGAACTCGTCGAACTCAGCCGAGCCTTCGGCGAAGACGACCCACGGGCTGTTCGGGCTGTTCCAGTCGTTGCGTCCGCGGAGGTCGAGGCGGTCCTGCACCTTGTTGTCGCGGTCGTAGCTGACGACGTACCGAGCGTCCGCGGTCAGCACATCGTCGGGCCGTGTCCAGCGACCGGCGAAGCCGAGGCGGAGGTTGCTGCGCTCGGTGTCACCCTGAGAGCCCGTGAGGCCGCCCTCGAGGGAGTACTCAGCCTTGGTCCAGAAGGTCGGGGGAGGCTCGGAGGCGGGTGTGGGCGCGGCCGGGGTGGGAGCCGCCGGGGCCGGGGCCGCGGGCGGAACGGCGGCCTCCTTCGGCGGGAGGACCGGGGCTCCGGGCATCGACTCCTGGAGCGCCGCTGTCTCGACCGGGCTGCTCACCAGGGGGTTGACCACCGGCACGGGGTTCGCTGGCGGCGGGGCCCAGCCCTCAACCCTCCGCACGCGCTCGACGGGCACCTCGAACTCGCCGGCGAACTGGTTACGGAGCGAGACGGTGCCGCCGCCGTGGCCCAGCAGGCGTCCGCGGAAAACCTCCCCGGAATCGAGCGTGAGCACGCAGTCGCGCCCGGTCATGAGGTCGAGGTTGGCGGTGTTGGCGGTGCCGTCGCCCGAGGGGAGGCCGTCGGCGGGTTGGGCCCCGGCGCGCACGACCAGCGCCGTCAAGAGCACCGCCGCCGAGATGGACCGGGCGTTCCAGCGCACGGGCACCTCCATCGGCAAGAGTATCCCCCGCGGGGGAATGGTCGAGCGCGAATCCGGGGATTGAGGCGAATTCAAACGCGCCGGTTCGAGGGACGGCCTCAGGGCGTGGGGGTCGCGGGGGCGTTCGCGTCGCCCCGGGGCGCGGCGGCATCCGCGGGGGCAACAGTCTCCGCCGGGGCGACGGGGTTGCGGGTGGGAACGCCGGGCTCCAGCCGGGGATCGATCGGCTCCCAACTGACTCGGGCGGCACCCAGCAGCGTGCCGGTGGCGAACGCGAGGTCGACCTGCGCGATCTGGTAGTCGGTGAGCGCCCGGATCTCCGCGACCTGGGCGTCGGCGAGGGCGGCGGCGGCGTTCAGCACGTCGGTGCTGGTCCGCAGGCCGACGTCGAACTGCCGCTGCTCGGCGTCGAGCGTCCGCGCCGCGAGGATCGTCGATTGGCGGGTGGCGAGGATCCGCTGCCACGCGGCAGAGAGCGCATCGGCGGCGTCGAGCACTTCCTGACGGATCGCCTGCTCGCGGGCCTGGCGGGTGGCGAGGCGCTGAAGACGGGCCAGCACCGCCTGCTCCACCCGGCTGCGGGCGGCCATGTTGCCGATCGGGGTTTCGAAGCGGGCGCCAAGGGACCAGTCGGCGAAGTCGCCGCCCCTCAGTTGCCGCGAGGACTCGCTGAGATTCGAGCCCAGCCCGTTGAAGTTGTACGCGTAGTCGACGGTGAAGAGCGGGAGCGCCTGGTTGCGGGCGAAGTCGATATTGCTGATGTCCTGGGCGAGCCTGAGCTCGAGTTCCAGCATCTCCATGCGGTTGATCAGGGCCGCCTCGGTGAGGGCGGCGCGGTCGAGCGCGAGGTCGACCGGAGCGGGCTTGGAGGTGAGGTCCAGGGCGGCGGAGTCGTTCACGTCCGCGCCCGGCACGTTGATGACGCGCTTCAGGGCCCGCTGCGAACGCTTGAGGGAGTTCTCCGCCTGGATGATGGCCTCGAGGCGCTGGGCCAGGCCGGACTCGGCGCGGGTGACTTCGATGTCCGGCGCCGAACCGGCCCGCACGCGGCGTTCGGCGCGCTCAAGCTGCTGCTTCGCCAGTTCGTACTGCGTCTGCGTGACGCCCAGGGCCTCGCGGAAGGCGTATAGGCGCCAGTAGGCCCGGTCCGCCTCCGCCAACTGGCGGATGACCTCGAGGTTGGTCCGCGCCTGTGTGATCTGGGCGTCGAGCGAGGCGATGCGGATCGAGTGGGTGTTGGCCTCGCGCCCGCCGCCGCGGAGCAGGGGCTGGCTGATCGAGAACCGTGCGTCGGTATCGACCGACGGGTTGAGGGTCGAGAACTGGTTGTCGGTCTTGGTGCGGTTGACGGGCAGTTCGACGGTGGCGGTGCCGCCGGTGCGGAGGGGCACTCGCACGCCGAGGTCCGTGTCGATGCTCTCGACTTGCGCGCCCGAAAGCTGGGAAGACGTCGGCTGGTCGAGGCTGTTGTAGCGGGCGCTGGCGAAGAACACGCTCTCGAACTTGGCCTCTTCCTCGGATACACGCTGGCGGGCGATGGTCGGGTCGATGCGGATCACCTGGAGGTCGAGGTTGTTCTCGAGCGTCCAGGAGCGCACGTCGTCGATGGCGACGCTGACGCGCTCCCGGCCGGCGAAGGGGTCCTTCGGCGGCGGCTCGGGGCGCTTGGGCTGCTCCGCGGGCGCGGGGCGGACGTTCTGACTGAGGTCGAGCGGCTTGACGCTGCGCAGCCGCTCGGTCCCGACGTTCAGCCCACGGTCGGCGTCGCTGGTCGAGAAGGGGCTGGAGCACGACGCCAGCCCGCAGCAGAGCGTGAGGGCGAGCGGCTTTAGCGCGGTCTTGCGAAGGGTCGGCATGGTGGGCGGGGTTGGTCGTCGTGACAGGGGGAGAGAAGGGACCGATCGCGCGTGGCTCGCCGGCGCGGGCGTGACAGATCGTCGGCTATTCGTGGCGCAGGGCTTCGATCGGGTCGAGTCGCGCGGCCTTCACCGCCGGGCCCATGCCGAACACCACGCCCACGCCCGCGGAGAACCCGAAGGCCAGGACGACGGCCCAGGACGGGATCTCGGGGTCTTTCAACGGGAAGTCGGGGATCGCTCCCAGCCCCAGCACCGTCGCCTGCCCCAGGATCAGCCCGAGGATGCCCCCCATCAGGCACAGGATCACCGCCTCGATGAGGAACTGAATCAGGATGACGGCGGGGTAGGCGCCGACGGCCTTCCGCAGGCCGATCTCGCGGGTGCGCTCGCTCACGCTCACGAGCATGATGTTCATGATCCCGACGCCGCCGACCAGCAGCGAGATGCCCACGAGCACGCTGGCGCCGGCGGTCAGCGTCGCGCCCATGGCGCGGAGCTGCGAGAGGACGCTCTCGAAGATGAAGAGGCCGAAGGTGTCGTCCTCGCCGGCCTTGAGTTGGCGCTGCGAGCGCATGACGTAGCGGATCTCGGCGCGGGCCTCCTCCATCTTGTCCGGGTCCTTCATGAGGGCGCGGACCTCGGGCCACCAGTCGGGGCGGAGGCGTGGCATGGTGCCGTAGGGCACGTAAACCTCGCTGCGGGCGTCGCCGCCGCCGAAGATGGGGCTGACCTGCTTGGTCTTGATGACGCCGATGACGAGGAAGCGGTTCTCGTTGATGAAGATGTGCTCGCCCAGGCCCTCGTTGTCGAGCAGGAGCTCGTCGATGGCCTTGTCGTTGACGATGCAGACCTGCAGGCCTTCCTTGTCGTCGGACTCGTTGAAGGGCCGCCCGTTGACGAGTTCGAGGTTCTCGATGGCGAAGATGTCAGCCTGGCCGGCGTTGATGATCACGCCGCCCTGGGTCTTCTGCCCGTAGCGGACCGGGGCGCGGAAGCGGGTGGCGAGCGAGAGGCGGTCGATGTTGGAGCAGCGGTCGCGGAGGGCCCTGGCCTCGGACTGGGAGATCTTGACCTTGTCCCAGGAGATCAGGCCGCGCTTGGACTCGGGCACCTCGCCCCACATGATGAGCTTGTTGGCGCCGAAGGAGTTGAACTCGTCCAGCACGAAGCGGTTGAGCGATCCGACGGCGGCGATGACGGTGGTGATCGCCCACACGCCGATGATGATCCCCAGCGTGGTCAGGAACGCGCGGACCTTGTTGGAGGTCATCTGGGCGAAGGCGCTGAACAGGGTCTGGAAGATCAGGCGGAAGAAGATCATGCCCCTGCTCCTGCGGCGACCGGCGCTTCGCCGGCGTTGGTGACGTTCTCCGCGGCGGCGCGGCTGACGGCTTCGAGCGCGGCCCGACCGAGGTACGCGCGGTGCACCGGGTCGTCGTGGGTCGGGTGGTCGCTGATGATCTTGCCGTCACGCAATCGGACGATGCGGTCGGCGTAGCCGGCGACGTCCTCCTCGTGCGTGACGATGACGATGGTCTGCCCGGCCTCGTGGAGTTCCTTGAACAGCCGCAGGATGTCGGCGCTGGTCGCGGAGTCGAGGTTGCCGGTGGGCTCGTCGGCGAGGATCATCGCGGGGTTGTTGACGAGGGCGCGGGCGATGGCGACGCGCTGGCGCTGGCCGCCGGACATCTGGTTGGGCTTGTGGGTCAGGCGGTTGCCCAGCCCGACCTTTTCGAGCGCGGCGCGGGCCGCGGGGCGGCTGAACAAGGACGCCCGCCGGGAGTACAGCAGCGCGAGCTGCACGTTCTCAAGCGCGGTCGCGCGGGGGAGCAGCTCGAAGGTCTGGAAGACGAACCCGATCTCCTCGTTGCGGACGCGGGCGAGTTCGGTGGCGCCCATGGCGTGGGTGGGCTTGGAGTTGAGGAAGTACTTGCCGCCCGAGGGCCGGTCGAGGCAGCCCAGGATGTTCATGAGCGTGCTCTTGCCCGAGCCGGAGGCGCCCATGATGGCGACGAACTCACCCTTGCCGATGTGCAGGTCGACGCCGGCGAGCGCGTGCACGCGCTCGGTGCCCATCCGGTAGACCTTTGTGATGCCTTTGACTTCGATCGTCATGTTGGCGGCTGATCCGAGCGATTGAAAGTGGGAGGGAGAGCGCGGCGAAACGCGACGCGGAGCGGATCACCCGCCGCGCCGGCGGCGCCCCGGGCCTCCCCCGCCGCTGTCGGCCTGCTTGTCCTCGCCCATCTCCTTCTTGTCCTCTTCCTGCAGGCGGACGCCCGCGCCGTTGGTGAGTTCCTGGAGCGCCTTGAACGGGCCGACGATCACCTCGGCGTTCTCGTCCAGGCCTTCGAGCACGGCGGTCTTGGTGACGTTGCGGGCCCCGGCCTTGACGGGCGTGAGCACCGCCTTGTTGTCCTTGCGGACGAAGACCACCTGCGCGAAGGTCTTGTCGCGGTCGACGAGCGTGCTGTCGCGGATCTCCTTCGGCAGTTCCTCGACGCGCTTGTCGAGCACCGACTGGCTGGGCACCATCACGACGTTCTCGACCGCCTCGACCTCGATGTCGACGCTGGCGGTCAGGCCGGCGAACACACGCTCGCCCTTGAGGTGCAGCAGCACCTCGCCCTCGAAGTACGCGGTCTGGTCAGACAAACTCACCTTGCTCTGGAGTGCCACGCGCCGGAGCGTGCCCTCGAACTTGCGGTCCTCGTAGCCGTTGATGACCACCTCGACGCGCTGGCCTTCCTTCACGCGGGGGGTGTCGATCTCGGCGAGGCGGGCCTTCACCAGCATCTCCGACAGGTCGGCGATCTTCATGATCACCGTGCCGGCATTGTTCATCGTGCCCACCACCACCACCTCGCCCACCTTCGCGTTCAACTGGGTGATGTACCCGTCGATGGGCGAGCGGATGGTCGCGTAGTTCAGGTTCTCGCGGGCCTGCGTCAGGTCGGCCTCGGCGATCTTCACCCTGGCGGCGGCGGCGTCCACCGACGCCTGCACGCTCAGCAGGTTCTTCATCCGAGATTCGAGCGTGCTGCGCGTCCGGTCGAGTTCCGCCTTGAACTGATCGAGGTCGGCCTTGGAGATGTCGCCGGTCTTGAACAGTTCCTGCTGGCGTTCCCAGTCGCTGGTGGCCTTGGTGGCGTTGGCGCGGACGCCGAGCATCGCCGCCTCTTCCGCCAGCATCTGTGACTCGGCGCTCTTGAGGGCCGCCTGCTCCGCGAGCAGCCGCGCCTCGTT
>JAFLCM010000479.1 GCA_017303565.1 Planctomycetota bacterium | reverse complement strand
CTGGAGGCGTCGGCGGCCCTGCCGCACGCGCAGGAGATCGTTGCCGCGGTGCGCGACCTCTATTCCGGTTCGCTCAGCCCGCAGGACACCGCTCGCCTCGAGGCGGCGGTGACTCCGGTCACGCCTTGATGTGATCGGACTCGCGGATCAGTCGTTCAGGGCGGTGTCGATCGCGTTGAAGCAGTCCTGAGCGGTCATCTCCAGCACGCCGATGCAGTCCGCCTTGGTGGCGTTGATCTGGTCGTTGAGATGGGTGGACGCGCCACGCCGGTTGAGCGTGCGGACGCCGGTCAGCGCGAGCGACTCGAGGGTGCGCTTGCCGGACGCGAGCGTCTTCTCGATGGTGCGGACGCCGGAGGTGGCGGTCTTCGTCACGGTGGCGGGCCGGGTGTTGCGGGCCTGCTGCTGGTTGACCTTCGTCACGGTGGACTCGCCGGTGCGGATGATCGCGGCGCGGGGCTTCTGCGTCGCCGCCACGATCTTGTCGGCGCACTGCTGGGCGATCTGCTCGTCGCTCAGCGCCGGTCGGGCCGCCGCCCCGGTCTGGAGCATCGAAAAGGCACAGGCAACCAGGAGAAGCAGAGCGGGCAGGGCGACGGTGCGGCGCATCAGGGAATCCTCCCAAGAAGGGTGTGATTCCGGAACATAGCCCGTGATCTTCGGGGCGACAAGGCTTGATCTCGATTGAATCGGCCCCGTCACCCGTTCAAGCCCCGACCAGACGGCGCGATGCCTCGGCGATGGCGTCGAGGGCCTCACGGTTGTCGAGCTTCAACTGCCGCATCGCCCCCGACCGCACCCGTCCCACGTCGTTCACGATCCGCTTGGGGGCGTCCATGCGGCGAAGGTCCAGGAACGCGTCGGCGTGCACGCGGTTGAGTTCCGCCGTGAACGAGCGCGTGATGTTCCGCGCGTCGGTGCGGGCGCGGGAGACGATCTTCAGAAGCCTGGAGCGCGAGGCACCGGCGGCCCGTTCAAGGGTCAGCGTGCGCTCCAGTTCGTCGATGCTCGACGCCTGCTCGTCCCTGTGGTCGGCGAGCAGGGCCTCGACGTCCCTCTTGTAGTCGTCGAGGCGCTGCTGGGCGAGCAGGTCGTCGGTGCTGGGCGCGGACTCGACCGCGCCGCGGGCCATGGGGACCACGCCGCCGGGGGCGAGCGGAACCGAGAGGGCGGCGAGCGCGACGAGGATGAAGGGGCGTGGGTCGTGGCGATTCATGAGGGACCTCCTCGGAACGGCGCATGATCGGTCGCTGACAGTACGTCCGGGTCCCTCGCGGGTTCCGCCGGGCCGGTGCTTGAAACACGGTCTCACCGCTTTTGTGGGCTCCGGGCTACTGTCCATCGCGCATGTCCTCCACCGCCGCACCCGCCGTTCGACGCTTCGACCCGCACCTCGCCGCCGCGGTCGTCGCCGGGGCGGCGCTGCTGCTTGGGCAGTCGATCTCTTGGCTGTCGGAGCACCCCTCACAGGGCGCGCTGGTGCTCGTGTGGCTGAGCCTTTGCGTGGGGGCGATCTACGGCGTGCAGGCGGCGTGGGAGGCCATCCGCGAGCTCCGCCTCGACATCGACATCCTCATGGTCGTCGGGGCGGCGCTGTCGGCGTTCATCGGGCACCCGGCTGAAGGGGCGCTGCTCCTGTTCATGTTCACGCTCGCGGGGGCGCTGGAGGACCGGGCGCTCGCCAAAGCCAAGGACGCCGTGACCCGCCTGAACAAACTCATGCCCACCAGCGCGATGGTGCGTGTGAACGGGGCGTGGGAGCAGCGGGCGGCGGAGAACCTGTCCCCCGGCGACGAGGTGCTCATCCGCCCCGGCGAGACCGTCCCCGCCGACTGCGTGATCATCAAGGGTGAATCGGAACTCGACACCAGCACGCTCACGGGCGAGTCACTGCCCCGAGCGGTTGAGCCGGGCGCGGAGGCGTTCGCCGGCGCGGTCAACCAGTCGGGTTCTCTGGAGGCGCGGGTGGTCCACGCCCCGAAGGACTCGGGCCTGCAGCGGATCCTGCAACTCGTGATCGAGGCGCAGGAGCGCAAGCAGCCGATGCAGCGGATGATTGATCGCTTTTCCACGCCCTACACCGCGGTGGTATTCGGCGTGGCGATTGTCTCGTTCGTCGTGTTCCGGTTCGGACTGCAACTGGACTGGGCCGCCGCCGCGTACCGGGCCATCACGCTGCTCATCGTCGCCAGCCCGTGCGCCCTGGTGATCGCCACGCCCACGGCGACGCTGTGCGGCCTCTCGCGGGCGGCGCGGTCGGGACTGCTCATCAAGGGCGGGGACGCGCTCGAGCGCCTCGCCGCGGTCCGCACCGTGGCGCTCGACAAGACCGGCACGCTCACGCTCGGGAAGATCAAGGTGCACGACGAGGCGGTGTTCGGGGCCGACGCCGCCGCGCTCCGCGCCGGGATCGCGGGCGTCGAAGCGCACTCCACGCACCCCTTGGCGGCGGCGATCACCGCCCACCTGGTCGATGGAGGCGTCGCGCCGCCGGACGTTTCGGACCTCCGCAACATCCCGGGGCGCGGTCTGGAGGCGGTTTACGCAGGCGCGCCGGTCCGCGTGGGCAAGCCCGAGTGGGCGCTCGAGATTGTGCCGGCGGGCGTTCGCGAT
>JAFLCM010000478.1 GCA_017303565.1 Planctomycetota bacterium | reverse complement strand
CACCCGGCTCGGCCCCGCGCTCGCGGTCATCGCCAGCGTCCCAGACGACGCCCGCGCCCGCCTTACCCAGCCCGGCCCCGCCGCTCTCCAGGCCACGCTGTCGCTCCCCGACGCCGTCGCCTCAGAGCAGGGCGTCCAACTGCTCACCACCCGCGCCAGCCTCGCCTTCAGCGTCCGCAGCACCCTGACCACCGCGTCGTTCACCTTCCCCGTGCAGGTGCTCACGCTCCCGGTCGAGTGGAGCGACTGGAAAGTCCAGATCGCCGAGGGCGACGAGCGCCTCACCGTTGACCTCACCGGTCCCAGTGACGCGGTCGAGTCGCTCAAAGGCCCCGACGAGCGGCTGCTCGCCGTTCTCGCCTTGACCAGCGACGACCTCGCCCGGCAGATCACCACCAAACCCGTGAGTTTCGGCACGCTCCGCGCCGGCGTCTTCTCCGCCCTCCCGCCCGGCGTCGAGGTGAAGTCCGATCGCCGCTCGGTGCGGTTCGAGGTCTCGCGCCGGGGGACGCCGTGACCGCCGCCGAAAGTCTCGAATCCAACTGCGAGCGGGCGGCGCGGGCCGCAAGTTCAGCCCGCCCCCGCCTGGCGCTGCTCACCCCCGCGGAAAGAACCGACGCCCTCCGCCGCATCGCCGCATCGATCCGTGCCAGGAGCGACGCCATCGTCGCCGCCAGCGAGGCCAGCGAGCGCGAGTCCGCCGCCGAACTCTCCCTCGCCATGCTCGACCGCCTCCGCCTCACGCCCCAGCGCGTCGAGTCCATGGCCGTCGGCGTCGAGCAGATTGCCGCCCAGCCGGACCCGATCGGGCGCGTCGTCGAGGGGCGCACGCTCCCCAACGGCATCCGCCTCGAGAAGCGCCGCGTGCCCATCGGCGTCGTCCTCGTCATCTACGAGGCCCGCCCCAACGTCACCAGCGACGCCGCCGCCCTCTGCCTCAAGTCCGGCAACGCCGTGGTGCTCAAGGGCGGGAAGGAGGCCGCCCGCATCAACCGCGAAGTGGTCGCGGCGATCCACGAAGCCCTCGCGCCGCTAGGGCTCGCCGACGCCGTCCGCTTCGTCGATACCCCCGACCGCCGCGCCGTCGAACTCCTTGTGAAGATGCGCGGCGTGATCGACCTCGCCATCCCCCGCGGCGGCCCCGGCCTCATCAACGCCGTCTGCGCCGCCGCCACCATCCCCGTCGTCAAGCACGACGCCGGCAACTGCCACGTCTACATCGACGAGCACCTCGACGCCCTCGAAGACGCCGCCGAGAAGATCGTCGTCAACGCCAAGGCCCAGCGCCCCGGCGTCTGCAACGCTGCCGAAACCCTCCTGGTTCATCAAGCCGTCGCGCCCCGCGTCCTTCCGAGGATCGGCGCCGCGCTCGCGAAGGCCGGCGTGGAACTCCGCGCCTGCCCCCGCGCGAAGCCCATCCTCGCCTCCTCCAACCCGCGCCCCGCCACCAAGGACGCCACCGAGGAAGACTGGAAGACCGAGTACCTCGACCTCATCCTCGCCGTCCGCGTCGTCGATTCCCTCGAAGACGCCTGCGACCACATCCGGCGCTTCGGCAGCCAGCACACCGAGGCCATCATCACCTCCAGCCTCTCCGCCGCGGATCGCTTCACCTCCCTCGTCGATTCCGCCAGCGTGATGGTCAACTGCTCCACCCGCTTCGCGGACGGCGGCGAATACGGCCTCGGCGCGGAGATCGGCATCTCCACCGACAAACTCCACGCCCGCGGCCCCATGGGCGCCGAAGACCTCACCACCTTCCAGTGGGTCCTCCACGGCTCGGGCCAGGTCAGGGGCTGACCGCGTGGCCAGGCGCACCGTCACCTTCGAGTCGACGCCCAACCCCAACGCGGTCAAGTGCCTCGTCTCGCCGCCGCTCCGAGCCCCCGCGCTCCCGCCCCGCAGTTACTTCAACGCCGTAGCCGCCCGCGGCGACGCCCTCGCCGCAGCGCTTTTCGAGATCCCAGGCGTCACCAACATCCTCGACCGCGGCGACTTCGTCACCATCGGCAAGTCCCCCGGCGCGGACTGGCGCGCCGTCAAGGCCGCCGCGAAGCGCCTTCTCGAAGCCCACGGGGACGCGCCCTGATGCCGCGCCGTCCCCTTCCAGCCCAAACCCTTGCGCCGCCGCGTGCCATGATCCGGGCCCTGAGCCGCTGGTTCCTCGCCTCGCGCCGGGACCTGCCGTGGCGCACACCCCCGGGCGAACCCCGTGATCCCTACCTCGTCCTCGTCAGCGAGACGATGCTCCAGCAGACCCAGGTCTCGCGCGTGATCGAGAAGTTCACCCGTTTCGCCGCGCGATTCCCGACCGTTCAATCGCTTGCCGCGGCCCCCATCGACGACGTGCTCGCGCTCTGGTCCGGCCTGGGCTACTACCGCCGCGCCCGCAACCTCCACGCCGCCGCCCAGCAGATCGTCTCAAGGTTCAACGCCGTCGTCCCGCGCTCCGTCGACGACCTCCTGACCCTCCCCGGCGTGGGACGCTACACCGCCGGCGCCATCGCCAGCATCGCGCACGCCAACCCCGCGCCCGCCGTCGACGGCAACATCCAACGCGTCCTCATGCGCCTCGAGGGCATCGACCTGCCCCCCGACGACCGCGCCGCCCAGGCCCGCGTCTGGGA
>JAFLCM010000477.1 GCA_017303565.1 Planctomycetota bacterium | reverse complement strand
TACCAGTGGACCGACCCGGTGACCGACGTGCTGGTGGGCCTCGACGAGCACTTTTTCAAGGACCCGGACCTGAAGAAGATGCAGGAGGGGGCCATCCGCGGCATGATCGAGGCGCTCGAGGACCCGTACACCGAGTTCATCCCCACCGAGTGGGAGAAGGACTTCGACAAGTCCGTCCGCGGCGAGTACGTCGGCATCGGCGCGGAAGTGCGCGAGGAGGGCGGCTGGATCCGGATCGCCTCGCCGCTCGACGACTCCCCCGCGTACAAGGCGGGCGTCGAGGCGGACGACTTCATCGTCGCGGTCGACGGCAAGACGACGTGGAACAAGCCGGTGGACGCGGTGATCGACCTCCTGATGGGCGAGCCTGGCACGACGGTGCGCGTGACCATCGAGCGCGACGGCGGCGAGGCGGACATCCCGACCGGCGCCGCGCCCAGTGGCGCGCCCGCGGACTCGCCGGAGTCTCCCGGCGTCAAGGCCGGGCGCGTGCGCTTCGACCTGCCCATCGAACGCAAGAAGATTGTCACCTCGACCGTCAAGGGCCTGCACCGCGTGGGCGACGGCCAGGAGTGGGACTTCATGGCCGACGCGACCAACCGCATCGGCTACGTGCGGGTGTCGCAGTTCACCGCGGGGACGATCCCGGAACTGCGGGCCGCTTGCGAGAAACTCATCGCCCAGGGCATGCGCGGGATGGTGCTCGACCTGCGCTACAACGGCGGCGGGTCGCTGGCCGCGGCGATCGAGATGGCCGACATGTTCCTGAACGAGGGCGTCATCGTCTCGACCAAGGGCCGCAAAGCCCGCGAGGAGAAGGCGCTGGCCCGCAGCGAGGGCACGCTGCCGGACTTCCCGATGGTGGTGATGCTCAACGAGTTCAGCGCCTCCGCGAGCGAGGTGGTGTCGGGCGCGCTCGCTGACAACAAACGGGCGGTGATCCTGGGCACACGCTCGTTCGGCAAAGGGATCGTGCAGACGATCTACCGCGTGCCGTCGGGCTCGGGGCAACTGAAGGTCACCGAAGCGTACTACTACCTGCCCAGCGGGAGGTGCCTGCACCGCACGCCCGAGAGCACGCAGTGGGGCGTTGATCCCTCGCCGGGGTTCTACGTGCCGATGACCACCGCGGAGCAGCGCGAGATGGTGCGGGTGCGGCGCGAGGAAGAGGTCATCCGCGCCAAGAACAAGGCCGGCGTGAACAGTGCCGCGCAGGGCGCGAGCGAGCAGTCGTGGCACGACCCCGAGTGGATCATCGGGCGCCTGAAAGACAAGCAGCTCGGCGCGGCGCTGAAGGCGATCCAGTCGCGGCTGTCGGGCGACGCGTGGCAGCCCACCGGCGGCGAGGCGCCCGAGGGCACGCTCGAACTCGCGGAACTGCAGCGCGAGCAGCGCCGCTACCAACTCCTCGAACGCGAGCTCGAGCGCGTGGGCAAGCGGATGGATGCGCTGTCCTCGGTCGCCGACGCCTCGAAGGCCAAGGAGGCCGACCCGATCCCCGGCGATGCCGACCTGACCGGCGGCAAGGTGCTGGTCTACGACAAGGACGGCAAGGTCGTCGCCACGCTCCGCATCACCGGGCCGGAACTCGACCGCTGGCTCATCGATGCCCCGGTCGAGCCCGAGGTGAAGGTGGAATCGAAGTAGGCCGTCCGAAGAGCCCCGCGTCGGCCCTTCGCATGAGCCCTTCCCCCGTGGGGGGGCATACGCTCATCCATGCTGGTCCTGGGCATCGAGTCCTCGTGCGACGAGACCGCCGCCGCGGTGGTGCGTGACGGCACGCTCGTGCTTTCGAACGTGGTCGCGTCGCAGCACGACCTGCACGCGGAGTACGGCGGCGTGGTGCCCGAGATCGCCAGCCGCGCCCACGTGGAGCGGATCACGCCGGTCGTCCGCCGCGCGGTGAGCGAAGCGGGGGTCACGCTCGCGGACGTGGACGCGGTCGCGGTCGGCAACCGCCCGGGCCTGATCGGGGCGCTGGTCGTCGGCGTGGCGGCGGGCAAGGCGCTGGCGTGGTCGCTGGGCGTGCCGCTGGTGGGCGTCGACCACGTGCGGGCCCACCTGTACGCGGGCCTGCTCAGGGACTCGGGCGATGACGCGCCACCCGTGGACGCGCCGGAGGTCTTCCCCTCGCTCGGGCTGGTGATCTCCGGCGGGCACACGGCGATGTTCGACTGCCGGAGCCCCCTCGACGTGCGCCGCCTGGGCTCGACCATCGACGACGCCATGGGCGAGGCGTACGACAAGTGCGCGGCGATGCTGGGGCTGGGGCACCCGGGCGGGCCGCTCGTCGATGCGCTGGCGCAGCGCGGGAACGACCGGGCCCACGACTTCCCGGTCAGCCGCCTGGGCGGGGACTCGCTGGATTTCTCGTTCAGCGGGCTGAAGACCAGCGTCTTGTACACGCTGCGCGGGCAGCCCAGCACCGGGCCGGGCGGCGAGCGCGTGTGGGAACGGGACGCGTCGAGCCTGGACGAGCGCGGGCGCGCCGACGTGTGCGCGAGTTTTCAGCGGGCTTGCAGCCGCGCAGTCATCATGAAACTCGAGCGGGCGCTGGACGCGGCGAAGGGGGAGGGCGCCGGCGGCTCGAGCGGCTGCCGCGCGATCATCGTCGGCGGCGGGGTGAGCG
>JAFLCM010000476.1 GCA_017303565.1 Planctomycetota bacterium | reverse complement strand
GGTGTTCACGAAGTCGATGAGCGACCGGCTCCGCGACATCTGCAAGGTGGACGTGGTTCACCTGACGCAGGGCACGGTGCTGCGCCCGCGCTGCATCCACGTGTGCCCGGGCGGGCAGAACACGCACATCAAGCGGCTGGGCGGGAACCTGACGGTGCAGATCAACCGCGAGCCGGCGTCGACGATCTATTACCCGAGCGTGGACGCGCTGCTGTTCTCGGCGGCGACGAGCGTGGGAGCGGCGACGCTGGGCATCGTGCTGACCGGGATGGGTGACGACGGCGTGCGCGGGGCGGCGGCTCTGAAGCAGGCGGGCGGGGTGATGCTGGGCCAGTCCGCCGACACGTGCGTGGTGTACGGCATGCCGCGGGCGATCTACGAGAAGGGGATCGCGAGCGCGATGCTGCCGCCGGAGGAGTTGGCGGCGGTGCTGGCTTCGGCGGAAAAGGTGGCGCTGAAGCGGGCGGGGTGAGGGAACGCTCGTTGCGGCGGCGCTTCCGTGTCCGGCAACGGGCCCCGATCGGCTTTGCACGTCCCCGCCGCGCCGGGTAGTTTGCGGCTGATGCTTCGGCTGCGAGACCTTCGGAAGGGCTTCGGGACACTCACTGCGGTGGACGGGTTGTCGCTCGAGATTCGGCGTGGTGAGGTGTTCGGGCTGCTGGGGCCGAATGGGGCGGGGAAGAGCACGACGATCGGGATGTGTGTGGGGGTGCTGAGGCCCGACGCGGGGGAGGTGAGCGTTGGGGAGTGGGGCTCGCCGACGCGGGCGGCGGCTCGGGAGCACATCGGACTGGCGCCGCAGTCGATCGCGCTGTACGACAACCTGACGGCTCGGGAGAACCTGTCGTTCTTCGGGTCGCTGTACGGGCTGAAGGGTCGGGTGCTGTCGGAGCGGGTGGAGCGGTTGCTGTCGACGGTGGGGCTGAGCGACCGGGCGGGTTCACGGGTGGGGGGGTTCTCGGGGGGGATGAAGAGGCGGCTGAACCTCGCGGCGGCGCTGGTGAACGATCCGTCGCTGGTCTTGCTGGACGAGCCGACGGCGGGTGTGGACCCGCAGTCGCGGAACGCGCTGTTCGAGCAGGTGCGGGCGCTGAAGGACGCCGGGAAGACGGTGGTGTACACCACGCACTACATGGAGGAAGCGCAGCGTTTGTGCGACCGGATCGCGGTGATCGAACGCGGGCGGCTTCTGGCGCTGGGCGGTGTGGATGAACTGATCGCGCGCCACGGCGGGGAGAGCACGGTGGTGGTGCAGCGGGCGGAGGGGGAGTCGGTGGTGCGGACGGGTGAGCCGTTGGCGGAGCTGCAGCGGGCGCTGGGGTCGGAGGGGGTGATCTCGGCGCGGGTGGAGCGGCCGAACCTGGAGTCGGTGTTCCTGAACCTCACGGGAAGGAGCCTGCGGGATTGATCGGGCCTGTCGTCGCCATCGCGCTGAAGGACCTGCGGCTGCTCCTGCGGGACAAGCCGGGGCTGTTCTTTACGTTTGTTTTTCCGGTGATGATCGGGGTGTTCTTCGGGACGATCTTCTCGGGGGGCGGGGATTCGGGGCCCAAGGCGCTGCGGGTGGCGGTGGTGGATGAGGACGCGAGCGAGGGTTCAAGGGGATTCGTCGCGGAGATGAAGTCGAGCGGGCACTTTGACCCGGTGTCGGTGGGGACGAGGCAGGAGGGGCTGGACGCGGTGCGGCGCGGGGCGTTCCCGGCGGTGGTGATGGTGCCCAAGGGCTTCGGGGCGCAGGAGGGGAACCTATTCGCGGGTCGGGCGACGACGCTGGAAGTGGGGGCTGACCCGTCGCGAGCGGCGGAGAGCGGGATGATCCGCGGGCTGCTGACGGAACTGGCGTTCAAGCGGATGAGTTCGGCTTTCTCGGATACGGAGAAGATGCGGTCCTTGGCGGGGGCGGCGAAGTTGCAGGCGCGGGCGGCGGCGGTCTTGACGCCCAAGGACGCCGGCGCGGTGGACACGTTCTATGACAGCCTAGTGTCGATGTTCGACGCGATGGACCGGCTGCCGGCGATGCGCGAAGAGACGAAGGTGGAGGGGGCGGTTGGGGAGAAGCCCGCGGCGGCGGGGGTGGCGTTCGCGCCGGTGACGATCAAGGATGTGAGCGTGCAGCGGGAAGAGCGTGCGGGGCCGAAGAACGCGTACGCCGTCACGTTCGCGCAGGCGATCATGTGGGGAGTGGTGGGGTGCTGCTCGGGGTTCGCGGTGTCGCTCTTGAACGAAAGGAACTCGGGGACGCTGGTGCGGCTGCGCTTGACGCCGATGGGGTGGGGCCGGGTGCTGGCGGGCAAGTCGCTGGCGTGCCTGATGACGACGCTCCTGATGGCGGCGGTGATGATCCTGCTGGCAGTCCTGGCGTTCAAGGTTCGCCCGGTGAGTTGGGCGATGCTGGTGATCGGGATGGGGTGCGTGGCGGCGTGCTTTGTCGGGGTGATGATGCTGCTGGCGGTGATCGGGCGCAAGACCGGCTCGGGGCAGATCGGGTGGTCGATCCTGCTGGTGCTGACGATGGTGGGCGGCGGGTCGATCCCGCTGTTCGTCATGCCGGGGTGGCTGCAGCGGGCGAGCGGGATCAGCCCGGTGAAGTGGGGGGTGCTCGCGCTGGAGGGTGGGCTGTGGCGGGGTTCGACGGCGGGGGAGATGTTGCTGCCGTGCGCGATCCTGGTCGGGGTCGG
>JAFLCM010000475.1 GCA_017303565.1 Planctomycetota bacterium | reverse complement strand
GGGTGCCACCGGTGCCGGGGCGGGAGCGGCCGCGGCGGCAGGGGCGACAGGTTTGGGAGCAGCGGGGGCCGCTGGCGTGGTGGACGGCGCTGCGTCGGGGCTCCAGCCCGGGCACGCTTTCTCCAGCGTCCCGTCCTGCCCAGCGTGGTACACCACCGTCGAGAACGCCATCTCCTGCAGCGAACTCTCCCATGTGTAGTCGAACGCCTTGGGCGGCTTGGGCCACGGCGCCGGCTTTCCCGGCTCGGGCGGCGGCGGCAGCCGCAACTGCTTGGAAGGCACTGTTTTCAGCAGCCGGGCCAGTTGCTGTGCCACCGTCTCGCCCGGAACCGAGTGCAGCATCAGGCTGGGCATCACCTGCTGAAGCCCCAGGCCGACCAGCGCAGAGACCGTGACGAAGCCCGTGAGCACCCAGATGATCGTCGTCACCGGGCCGCCGGCGCCGAAGCCGCTGTGCAGCGCGACCAGCCACACCGCCAGCAGCCCGAACCACACATGCCCGCGCAGCCACGCCTGGGCCCGCCCGATCTTCCAGTGCGGGGCCTTGCGCTTGAGGCTCAGCAGCGAGCAGAACACGAAGATCGCCAGCGCCAGCCCGCCGAAGATCAGCCCGACGATGTTCGAGCCGCGGTGTCCCCGCTCCGCCGCCTGAGGGTCGGCGAGGTACACCCCCAGCGCCGCGAGCGCCAGGATCAGCGTCGTCCACACCCAGCCGGTCTGTTTTCGGTTCAGGAGCATCGGTGCCTGTGGGGGGAGAGAGCGGGAGGGAGAGAGAGGGAGGGAGAGAGAGCGAAAAGAATCGAGAACCAGCCGCTGTTCGGGGTGATGTTTAGGTGTAGTTGACGCCGGGGCCCTCGTCGTCGAACGCCCGCTCTGAAACCTTGCTGCGGGCCGAGAGGAACTCCATGCCGTTGACACGGAGCGCCGCGTCGTGGGGGCAGGCGTACACGCACGCGGGGCCCGTCGGCAGCGTCGAGCACTGGTCGCAGACCACGGCGCGGTCCGTCACCTCGGTGACCTCGCCCTTGTCGCCGAACTTCTCGCCGCCGTGCGCGTGCGTCGCGAAATCGGTGAGCGGGCGCACCTGGATCGAGTTGTACGGGCACTGCTTGGCGCACACCCCGCACGCGATGCACCAGTCCTCGATGACGATGTTGAGGTCCTTGGCCTTGCGGATGCTCGCGACCGGGCAGCCGATCATGCACACCGGGTCCATGCACATCCGGCACGAAGAGGGCACCAAGTACTTGTCGAACCTCGGACCCTCGCGGATCAGCCGCGACAGCCCGTCGTCGTGCGCCTCGCCGCACGCCTTGGCGCACTGGTCGCACCTCGTGCACTTCTCGAGGTCGATCAGCATCAGGTTCTGGCCCTGCAATAGCCCCAGGTTCTCGACCTCCTGCGAGTAGACGCTGGGGGTGATGCGGGCCTTGGACTCCGACTGCTCCGCGTCGCGCTGCTCGGCGATCTTGACCAGCCGGGCCCGGACCTCCGGGTACCCCGCCAGCACGCGATCGAAGTCCTCCGTCTTGATCTTGACCAGTTCCACCTTCGCGGACCGTCGCGTCCGCCCGGCGCCCTCGACGACCGGGTGATCCGCGGCGGTGGCGCTCGCCGACCGTGGCGTGCCCCGCACCATCCCCATCTCCCCGAACACGTCGCCCTTGGTCAGGTACGCCAGCCCCCGCTCCCCGCCCGGGAACTTCTTGCTGATCCGCACCTGCCCGCGCCGCACCAGGTACATCGCGTCGGACTTGTCGCCCTCGGCGAAGACCGGCTTGCCGGGGTCGAACGACACCAGTTCCGCCACGTCCTTGAGCCTCGCGATGGTCTCGTCGGGAACGCCCTCCAGCAGCGGGCTGCCGCGGAGATGGTTACTCAGGGCCCGGTCCTTGTAGAGCTTGTCCTGCCGCTCCTTGAAGGTCTTGCCCTTCTCGAGCTCCCCGTACATGTTGCGGAGGATCTCGAGCATCACGCAGCGCGTCTGGGCGACGACCGTCGCCGAGCGCGGCGCGAGGTTCAGGCACGACATCTCGCCGAAGAGATTCCCCGGGCCGATGGTCGCGGCCAGGGAGCCGTAGTCGAGGTCGACGCTCGCGTCGATCGTCACGACCTTGCCGGCCTCGTGATCGGGGGTGCTGCGGGCCTTCTTCTGGCCGAACAGCGACCCGATGAACGCCATCAGCCCGCCGCCGGAGCGCCCGCCCGAGTCCTTGGCCCGCTTGATGAAGATCCGCGCCTCGCCCTCGACGATGTAGAAAGCCGTCGTGCCGCCCTCACCCTGCAGGCAGATGACCTCGCCGGGATCGAACTCGCGGCGCCGGACCGTGCCCGGGAACTGCCTGATCCGGTCCTCTTTCACATCCGCGAAGATGTCGATCTTCTTCAGGTCCTCGGCGTCCATCGCGTCGCCCTCGAACACGGCGACGGGGTTGTCTCTGCCCATGCGATGCTCCTGAGGGGCGGTCGGACCAGGGACGCTCGGTGCTCCAGCGCCGCAGCGCCGCCGCCCGTCGTCGGTATCACTGTAACGAAGCGCACGGACGCCGCAACGCCGCGCACGAGCGCCGAGCGTGAGCGAGGGTGCCGGCGTCGCGGGTCGTCGTCGTTCCGATGAGACTGAGACTCATCTGGGCGCGAGGCGTCGCGCGAATCCGGTCGCTGGTGTCCCACGGGCGG
>JAFLCM010000474.1 GCA_017303565.1 Planctomycetota bacterium | reverse complement strand
CAACCGTGCCTTATCGCTTGGCTGTGGCATGCTCATCATGATCTACTTCATCACCATCATCAACAACCTGATCATGATCGAACTGAATGTCGTCATTCAAGCCGAGCTCATCACCCCTCATGGACGCCGGCGTCCCCATCAAGAACACCTGCGCCGGCATCTCCGTCGGGCGCTTCAGCGACGAGAACGACCAGAACGAGGTCTTCGTCACCGACATCATCGGTGAGGAGGACTTCTTCGGCGACATGGACTTCAAGGTCTCCGGCACCCGCGAGGGCATCACCGGCATCCAGCTCGACCTGAAGGCCCGCGGCCTGACCATCAAGCAGATCGACAGGATCTTCGCCCAGGCCAAGCGCGGGCGCTTCCACATCATCGAGCAGATGGAGTCCGTCATCCCCGCGCCGCGCCAGACCATCAGCCCGTTCGCGCCGCGCCTCATCACCATCACCATCAACCCCGAGAAGATCGGCAAGCTCATCGGCCCCGGCGGCAAGATGATCCGCGCCATCCAGGACAAGTGGGGCGTCACCATCGAGGTCGAGGACGACGGCACCGTCTTCATCTCCGCCCCCAACGGCGAGGCCATCGCCGGCGCCCAGACCGAGGTCGAGGCCCTCACCGCCGAGATCAAGGTCGGCACCATCTTCACCGGCAAAGTCGTCAGCATGAAGGACTTCGGCGTCTTCGTCGAACTCGCCGCCGGCACCGACGGCATGTGCCACATCTCCGAACTCGCCACCGGATACGTCAAACAGGTCACCGACGTGGTCAAGATCGGCGACGTCATCAAGGTGAAGGTCATCAACGTCGACGACCAGGGCCGCATCAAGCTCAGCCGCAAGGCCGTGATGATGGATGAGCAGAAGGCCACCGAGGCCGCCGCCCACTGACCCCAGACCGGGTTTTCCCGGTGCCCTTCAACCCGACACCCACCAGCGCCCCGCCCTCGCGGGGCGTTTTCCTGCGCCCGGGCCGCCCCCGGCTCTGGGTGGGCCCGCGCGGTCGGTCTGTGACGCCTCCCGCCAAGGCGACGAATGCCCTTGCCCAAAATCTGATTGCACGCCCGCGAATCGTCTGATAATCTGAACCGGTGACGCCGAGCGGGTTCACCCTCGCCGCGGCGCTCCGACGTGCCCCGGCGTTCCGTTCGCCCACCGGAACCGCCCGCCACGTCGACGGTGCAGAACGCTCGCGGCGCGTACCCGCGAGCGAACGGACCGGACAACCCATTCGCAGGGACCAGGCCCGGCGAGGCCCGCGGCCCCTGGTGCGGTGAGCAGCATGAGCGACCTCGGGGACAACCCCTCAGTGCTCAAGGACGTTCAAGGCACCGTCAAGTGGTTCGACCACAAAAAGGGGTACGGGTTCATCGTCGGCCCCGAGGGCCAGGACGTCTTCGTCCACTACACCCAGATCGACGGCGAGGGCTTCCGCGTCCTCAAGGACGCCTCCACCGTCATGTACGACGCGGAGAAGGGCCCCAAGGGCTGGCACGCCACCCGCGTGGCCCGCGTGGAGCCCGAGATCAAGGTCCGCCCGGCCCAGGGCTACTCCCGCTCGCCGCGGCGCTGAACCCGCGATCGCCGCGAGGCGTTTCCTCAGCGCATCCCTCGAATCACTCGGTGCCCTCGGTGCCCTCCGTGGTTGAGCGCGTGGTTGTCCCGCATCCGCGATAGGCTTCCGCCGGACGTGATCTGGATCGGCCTCATCCTGGGCGTGGTCCTCGCGCTGGGCGCGGGCTACCCGTTCATGCGCTCGACGCTCAAGCGACAGACCGAGCGGGCGAGGGCCGCCGAGCGCAAGGCCCGCGACGCGCAGCGCATGGCCGAGATCGGCGCCATGACCGGGGGCCTCGCCCACGAGATCAAGAACCCGCTCTCGACCATCGGCCTTAACGCGCAGCTCCTCTCCGAGTCCATCGGCGAACTGGAGATCGACGACCGCGAGAAGGGCCGCCTGCAGCGCCGCATTGACTCGCTCCGGCGCGAGGCCGACCGCCTCCGCGACATCCTCCACGACTTCCTCCGCTTCGCCGGCAACGTCCGCGTCGAGCCCGCCCCGCACGACCTGAACCGCGTCGTCGAGGAACTCGCCGACTTCTACCTGCCCCAGGCGATGCACCAGGGCGTCCGTCTGCGCACCGAACTGGCACCCGGCCCCCTGATGGCCCCCATCGACCCGCCCCACTTCAAGCAGGCGCTCCTGAACCTCGTCCTCAACGCCACGCAGGCGATGGAACCGCGCAACGGGTCGGCGACGGAGAGCCGCCCCAAGGAACTCATCCTGCGCACCGCGGCCGCTCCGACCACGCCCAACGCCGAGGCGTCGTGGGAGGTCCATGTCATCGACACCGGACCGGGCATCCCGCCAGACGTGAAGGACCGCCTCTTCACGCCGTACTTCACCACCAAGTCCGGCGGCAGCGGGCTGGGCCTGCCCACCGCCAAGCGCCTCATCGACGAGCACGCCGGAACGATCGAAGTCGTTTCCACCCCCGGAACCGGCTCGGACTTCATCGTCCGTGTGCCGCGGCTGTGACGGGCGAAAGGGCGTACCCTGCACGCATGAACACCTCTCTCGCGGGCAGGCGCGCCCTGGTCTGCGGCGCCTCACAGGGCATCGGTCGGGCCTGCGCCGTCGAACTCGCGTCGCTCGGCTGCGCCGTCACGCTGCTCGC
>JAFLCM010000473.1 GCA_017303565.1 Planctomycetota bacterium | reverse complement strand
GGGAGCGGATGATATCGGCTGGCCCGGACGAAAACGCGGGCCCCACATGAGGGCCAGAGGGCCGTCTGTGAGCGTCCGGGAACGCCCGAACACGGGGCCCGACCCCGGAGAACCGGGCGCGGACCCGGGCGCTGGGGTATGGTCAGACCATGCCCGAGGCGCCGCGGTCCATCTCGATCCTCATCCCGGTCTACAACGAGGAGGACCACGTCGAGGCCTGCCTGCGCCGCCTGGACGAGCACGCCCCCGCGGTGGCAGAGATGGGCCTGACCCGCGAACTCATCCTCGTCGACGACTGCTCGAAGGACCGCACCGGGGACATTCTGGCCCGCTTCGCCGAAGGACGCCCGGACGTGAAGGTCCTGCGCCACCCGGTGAACATGGGCAAGGGAGCGGCGATGCGGACGGCGATGAAGGCCGCCACCGGGGACATCATCCTCTTCCACGACGCGGACCTGGAGTACGACCCTCGGGACCACCCGGTGGCGCTGCGCCCGATCGTCGAGGGCAAGGCCGATGTGGTCATCGGCTCGCGCTTCATCGGGCAGACCCACCGCGTGCTCTACTTCTGGCACTCGGTGGTCAACCGCGGCCTGACGTTCCTGAGCAACGTCACCACCAACCTGAACCTGACCGACATCGAGTGCTGCACCAAGGTCTTCACCCGCGAGGTGTTCGCGGCGATCGAGATCGAGGAGAACCGCTTCGGGATCGAGCCGGAACTGGTGGCGAAAGTGGCGCGGGCGCGGCCGAAGGGCAAGCGGGCCCGGGTGTACGAGGTTGCCGTCTCGTACGACGGCCGCACCTACGCCGAGGGCAAGAAAATCGGGTGGAAGGACGGCGTCCGGGCGCTGTGGTGCATCCTGTGGTTCGGGCTGGGCCCGCACCGCCAGCCGCGGGCGTGAACCGCAGCCTTCGGCTCCGCTGTCGCTCCGGCCGACTCCTTTTTCTCCGACACACTCCTTGGCTCTGACCCACTCCTTTGCTCTGACCCACTCCTTTGCTCTGACCCACTACCATCGGCCCGCCATGCGCGAGGAGCGGCCGGTGATCATCGTGGGCGGGGGGATCGCGGGCATCGCCGCGGCGCTGCACCTTGCCGAGCACGGCCGGCGGGTGACGCTGCTGGAAACGCGCACGAAACTCGGCGGGCGGGCCACCAGTTTCGTCGACGTCCGCACGGGCGAGGCCGTCGACAACTGCCAGCACTTGGCCATGGGCTGCTGCACGAACTACCTCGACCTTTGCCGGCGGCTCGGCGTCCTCGACCAAATCGAGTGGACGCACCACACCACCTGGATCGAGCCCGGCGGGCGCACCAGCGTGCTGTCCCGCTCGCTCATGCCCGCGCCCGGGCACTTCGGGCCGAGTTTCCTCGGTGTGAGGTTTCTCGACGCGTCGGAGAAGGTCTCGCTGGCGGCGTGCCTGGGCGCGGCACTCCGCGAGGACCGGCGCAGGCACAAGGGCATCACGCTCCGCGAATGGCTCCTCCGCCACGACCAGTCGCCGCGGGTGATCGACCGGTTCTGGAGCCCGGTGATCGTCAGCGCGTGCAACCTGACGGTAGACCGGGTGTGCGCCGCGACGGCGCTGCACGTTTTTCAGGAGGGGTTCTTCGCGCACCGCGACGCGGCGAGCATCGGGGTTTCCCGCGTGCCGCTTGCGCGGCTCTACGACCGCGCGGAAGCGACCATCGCCGCCGCCGGCGGAGAAGTGCGGCTGTCCTCGGGCGTCGAGCGGGTGTGGGCGGACCGGGTGCTGACCACCTCGGGCCGGACGCTGGAGGCCGAGTCGGTGGTGCTTGCCGTGCCGCCGGAGCGGGCGGCGCGGCTAATCGCGCCGGAACTGGCGGGGGTTGATCCGCGTTTCGCCGCCGCGGGCAGGATCACGCACAGCCCGATCCTGGGCGTTCACCTGATCTTCGACCGCCCGGTCCTCACGCACCCGCACGCGGTGCTGGTCGACCGCCCGACGCAGTGGCTGTTCCGCAAGGACGAGCGCGGCACGAAGATCCACGCGGTGATCAGCGCCGCCGACGACTGGGTCCCACTGAACGAGTCCGAAATCACCCGGCGCGTGGTCGAGGACCTGCACGCGTGCATCCCCGCGTCCCGCGCGGCGAGGGTGATCGCATCGCGCCCCGTCAAGGAGAAACTCGCGACCTTCGCGCCCACGCCCGAGGTCGAACGCGTGCGCCCGGGCGTGACGGGGGCGTCCGGCGTGTTCCTCGCGGGAGACTGGGTGAGCACCGGGTGGCCGGCGACGATGGAGGGCGCGGCCCGCTCCGGGGCGATGGCCGCCGCCGCGGTCCTGGGCCTGCCGGAGCGTTCGCTGCTGCGCCCTCCGCTGCAGGCGGCGCTGCTGGCGCGGGCGCTGGCGACCGCGCCTTTGCACGCCGACTGACCGCGGCTTCGCGTACCTCGCCGGTCCCCGGCGGGCAGTCAGGCAGAGGAACCAGAGTCCGCCGGGGACTGGCGGGGTACCCGAAGCATCCGCCGAACAGGACGTACGGTTCAGACGCGCCGCGCGCCCGGCGCGTCCGCGCCCGAGTGGTGCACCGCGCACTCCAGCCCGGCCTTCGCGAAGGCGACCTTCATCGCATCGCCCGCCGCCGCGGCATCGAACCCGCTGCGGCACAGCGCGAAAAGGCTCGGGCCCGAGCCGGAGATGCCCGAGGCGATCGC
>JAFLCM010000472.1:512-2688 GCA_017303565.1 Planctomycetota bacterium | reverse complement strand
GAGTGCGTGGCGTCGAAGCACACCGGCGGCGGCGCCTTCGGACCGCCCGGCGCCTTGTGCAACTCCATCATGTCCGCCACCCCGATGAAATCGTTGACCAGCCGCCCGTAGCCGAAGAACGTCCCGCGCTCCGTGAGCACCACGTTCTCGCACCCCGCTTGCGAGAGTTTCTGCACCGGCCCGGCCATCTCCGCCGGCGAGAGGAACTGCCCCTTCTTGGCGTTCACCGCCCGCCCCCGCGCCGCCGCCGCCTTCCCCGCCGCAACGAGCAGGTCCGTCTGACGGCACAGGAACGCCGGGATCTGCAGGATGTCCACCACCTCCGCCGCCGCGGCCGCCTGCGCCGCCTCGTGGATGTCCGTCGTCACCGGCACGCCCAGCCGCTCGCGCACCCGCGCCAGCACCGCCAGCCCCGACTCCATCCCCGGCCCTCGGGCGGACGTCACGCTCGTGCGGTTCGCCTTGTCGAACGACGCCTTGAACACGTAGTTCAGCCCCAGCCGCGCGCAGCACCCGCGCACCACCTCGCCGATCCGCAGCGCCAGGTCCTCGGACTCCAGCACGCACGGCCCCGCGATAACCGCCAAGGGACGCGCAGGCCCGATCTCGAACACGCTCCCGCCGGGGCTTGAAACGGTGCAGACTCGGTGCATGGCCCAAGGGTACACCCACCGGGATGCCCCGGAGCGACCCCCGGACTCCCCCGTTCGCGCTGCGCGTCGGCACGCGCCGCGCAACAACTGCACCCAAAGGTGGTCCGAGTAACGATTCGTGCAACGCCCGGCTCCGATCCGCGAATCGGATAACCGATAGACCCGAACGCCGTCGAGTCAGTGTGGCTCGGGTCCGCTTGCCTCTCTCGCGTGGGGATTCGCCAGTGTCAAAGATGCCCAAAGAGCCCGAGGCGTTCGCGGAGAAGGTCCTCGAACTGCTGCACCGCCTGAAGCCGCAGATCGACGCCCGCCTCACCGGCCCGCAGGAACTCGTCGTCAACGGGCGCCGCCTCGACCTCGAGAACCTCCACCGCCTCGTCAACGCCGACACCGAGCGCGGGGTCGAGATCGTCGAGCAGTACCTCGATCACCTGTTCGACGAAGAAACCCTCGGCGTCGCCGCCATGCCCTGGGACATCGCCAAGACCCGGATCATGCCCAGGATCCAGCCCAACACCATCTTCAAGCACCTCAGCGAGGAGATGGTCGCGCACATCCCCTGGGTCAACGAGACCAGCGTCGTCTTCGTCATTGACATGCCGCACATGACCGTCAGCGTCACCACCGAGCAGATGGTCCGCTGGGGCATGACGCCCGAGGAACTCGAAGAGGTCGCCCGCGCCAACCTCGAGCGCTACACCCCGGAACTCGAGTTCCGCGCCATGGAGTCGCAGGAGGGCGGGCGCGCGATGGTCCTGGCCCTGCAGGACGGCTACGACGCCTCACGACTGCTCCTGAGCCACCTCTTCGAGGCCCTCGCGCCTCGCCTCGGCGGCGACTTCCTCGTCGCCACCCCCTCGCGCGACATGTTCCTCGCCATGAGCCCGAACCCCATGGACTTCGTGAAGAAGGTCCAGGGCCGCGTGAACCACGACTACCTTCGCCTACCGTACCCCATCACCAACCGCCTCTTCTACGTCACCCGCGACGGCGTGGCCGGGACGGACAGCAAGGCGGCGTGAGGGAAACGATGGGAGCCGCGGGCTGGCGGCGAGGCGCGGCGGCCCCGATGGATTCATTCCGATGACGGTGAGGAAAAGTGCGCAAAGCGAGAGCTCATCGGGAGCGTCGCATCGACGCGAGTGATTGCGGGAGAACCACGCAACCTCGACTTGGTGTTGTCGTGATTGGAGCAGGCCTGCGATGTAACCCGTCTGGGCGGTGGGCGACGAGTGTCTTGCAGCGTTGACCATCACGGCGTGTTCCGCTGGTTCAGCAGCACGCTGACGTTGTTGCTGCTGATGTTCGCGACGGCGGCCATGTCGAGGTCGCCGTCGGCGTCGAGGTCGCCCAGGGACACGCTGATCGGGCTGGAGCCCGCAACGTAGTTGACCCGGGCCGCGAAGGCGCCGCTGCCGGGTGTGCTCGCGCACCAGTACTTCGGGCACGCCGACGGCTCGATGCTCGTCCTCTACGCATGGCTGCGCCTCGAGGCCGGGCTCGCGCCGGACGTCGCGTTCGAG
>JAFLCM010000472.1:0-502 GCA_017303565.1 Planctomycetota bacterium | reverse complement strand
GGGCTGGAGCCCGCAACGTAGTTGACCCGGGCCGCGAAGCCGCCGCTGCCGGTGTTCAGCAGCACGCTGACGTTGTTGCTGCCGAAGTTCGCGACGGCCATGTCGAGGTCCCCGTCGCCGTCGAGGTCGCCCAGAGACACGCTGTACGGGCTGGTGCCCGCACCGTAGTTGACCGGGGCCGCGAAGGTGCCGTTGCCGGTGTTCAGCAGCACGCTGACGTTGTCGCTGAACCGGTTCGCGACGGCCATGTCGAGGTCGCCGTCGGCGTCGATGTCGCCCAGGGACACGCTGGACGGGCGGGAGCCCGCACCGTGGTTGACCGGGGCCGCGAAGGCGCCGTTGCCGGTGTTCAGCAGCACGCTGACACTGTTGCTGCTTCGGTTTGCCACGGCCACGTCCAAGTCGCCGTCGGCGTCGAGGTCGCCCAGGGACACGCTGGTCGGGTTGAAGCCCGCACCGTAGTTGACCGGGGCTGCGAAGGTTCCGTTGCTGGTGTTCAGCA
>JAFLCM010000471.1 GCA_017303565.1 Planctomycetota bacterium | reverse complement strand
CACGCCCGCGCGGGTGCGCACGCCCGAAACGCTCGCCGCGAGCACCCCCGGCACGCCCGCCTCGATCTCGGAACGCTCGACGCTCTCCTCGCTCCCCGCGCCCATGAGGATGATGTTGTGCTCCCCGCCGGTGGCGCGCAGCGCCGTGCTCATGCCGCGCACGAACCCGCCCGCGACCAAAATGAGCAGCACCACCATCGCCGCCCCGGCGACGGAAAGAAACAGCCGCGAGGGCGATCGCCCCAGGTTGCGGACGGCATAGGCAAAGGGAAGAAGTCGCATGGAGTCCTTTCTCACACCGCCCGGAAGCAACCGGCGATCTCGCGCCGTCCCGCCCGCCACGCGGGCACCAGGCCCGCCACGATCCCCACGCCCGCGGAGATGACCAGGCCCAAGCCCATTACCGACCACGACGCGCTCACGCTGATCGACAGGCCCTCCTGCGAGAGCGAGAAGTTGCCGAAGTGGACCACCGACAGGGCGATGCCCGTGCCCAGCGCGCCCCCCAGCAGCCCGATGAGCATCCCCTCGCTGACGATCAGCCGGGCGATGAGCCCGGAGCGGAACCCCAGCGTCTGCAAGACCGCGTGCTCCTTGATCCGGTCCTGCACGCTCAGCACGATCGCGTTGGCCACCAGCGCGAGCACCGCCGCCAGGCACCCCCAGCCCAGCCACCGCGTGAACTTCACGATCTCCACGATGTCGGCCCCGGCCTGCGCAACGAAGGCCTTCTCCGGGCTGGTCATCGTCGGGTCGGCCTCGGCGGCGAACTCGGCGTCGATCGCCTCGGCCACCTGCTCCATCTTCGCCGGGTCATCGACGCGGACGGTGAACTGCGTGACGCTGCCCAGGCCGCCGCCCTTGCCAGCGGCCTGCTGGAGGAAGTCGAGGTGGACATAGGCGACGTTCTGGTCCTGCGGCTCGGGGGAGCGGATGATCCCCGCGACGGTGACGGTGATGCCCGAGGCGTCGAAGGACTGGCCCACCCGGAAGCCGCGCCGGGCCGCCAGCGTCTCGCCCACCAGGGCCGAGTCGGAGCGCTTCTCCCACTCGGCGACTGACCCCGAGATGAGTTGCCACTTGCCCGCCCAGCCCGTGGGACCCGCCCCGCCGCCCTGCGGCCCGACCAAGTCCTCGCGGGGCACGCCCCGGAACGTGACCACGTCCAGCGACGCCCGGCAGTTGTTGACCACGATCTTGACCGGCACCGCCGAGACGACGCCCGGGATCTTCTCGATCCGGTCCACGTAGAACTGCGGCAAGCGGCTGGCGGCGGGGCAGAAACGGTTCGCGCGGTAGACCACCAGCGTGGTGTCGTCCGCCGCGGCTTGCGTGGACTGCCGCACGCCTTCTTGCAGCGTCTGCACGGCGATGAACAGGAACATGGCGATGGCGACGCCGCAGAGCGTGAGCACGCTGCGGACGCGGTGCCGCCACAACTGCTTGAAGACAACGGGCATGAACTTGGGCGCGATCATGGTTCAGGCCTCCTGAGGAACGAGGGCCGCGCGGCGGGCGGCGAGGTGTTCTGCTTCGACCAGACGGCCCTTCTCCAGGTGCAGCGTCCGCTTGGCGTAGGCCGCGCTCTTGGCGTCGTGGGTCACGATGATGAGGGTCTTGCCCAGGTCCTCGCAGAGCCGGACCATGAGCTCCATGATGGCCTTGGCCGAATCCTGGTCGAGGTCGCCGGTCGGCTCGTCGCCCACGATGATGGTGGGGTCGGTCACGATGGCCCGCGCGATGGCGACGCGCTGCTCCTGCCCGCCCGAGAGTTGCCGCGGGTAGTGGTCGTGGCGGTCGGCGATCCCGACCAGCTGCATGGCGGTCTGCACCTTCTCGTGCCGGTCCTTGGCGGACATGCTGTGCAGCAGCAGGGGGAGCTCGACGTTCTCGTAGGCGGTGAGCACGGGCACGAGGTTGTAGAGCTGGAAGACGTAGCCCACGTTCACGCTCCGCCAGTCGGCGAGCCTGGACCGCGAGAGCGTGGCGATGTCGGTGCCGCCTATGACCAGTTGCCCGCCGCTGGGACGGTCGATCCCGGCGATGAGGTTCAGGAGCGTGGTCTTGCCGCTGCCCGAGGGGCCCATGAGCGCGAGGAAGTCGCCCGCGGGCACGTCGAGGTCGAGCTCCTGCAAGGGGGTGATGGTGTTGTCGCCCTTCTTGTAGGTCTTGGTGAGCCGGCGGCACTGGATGAGCAGCGGGCCGGAATCGGAGCTGCGTGCGTGCGTGTGGTTGGTCGTCATGGGGTTGCTCGTTGATGCCGCGTGCTTGTCACGGCGATGGGCGGACACTGGGCGTTACGGTGTTGAGGGGGCGGGGTTGAACGTGGCGTCGGTGCGTTCGCCCAGCACGTTGAGCCGCGTGCCGTCCTGGATCGCGGGCGGGGCGGGCGGGTCAAGGATGATCCGGTCGGTGAGGCGAAGGCCGCCGGTCACGATGGTGAACCCTTCGTCAGCCGAAGGCATGGTGGCGACGTCTCGGCGGCGGGCGACGGGACTTCCTCCCGAGTTGTCCACGACCCAGACCAGACCCTTGCCGTCGCCGGCCACGGTCACGGCGGCCGTGGGGACCAGCAGCGTCATCGTGCCGGTGTCGTGCGGACCGCCAGCCGCGTCTCCGCCGCCAGAGGGGCTTCGGCGCTGCGCCTTCCCCGCGGGCGCGTGGAACTTGACGCGCGTGAGCATCTCG
>JAFLCM010000470.1 GCA_017303565.1 Planctomycetota bacterium | reverse complement strand
AGCGCGTTGAACGGTCCGCCGCATCATCGTGGGCCGCGCGCCGCCCCGTCAGGGCTTGCGCACGTACATCTCCGGCTTCTCGAGGCCCATGGGCGTCGGGCGGACGTTGCCCAGCCGCGCCGAGTGCAGCGTGAACCACGGACGGGCGAGCAGAAACGTGTGCGGCTGTTCCGCGTGCATGATGGCGTGCAGCGAACGCCACAGCGCCGCGCGACGCTCCGGATCGAGTTCGCGCCGGGCGTTGTCCATCAGGGCGTCGGCCTTCGCGTTCGACCACTGGCCCCAGTTCTCGCCGCCCTTGGCGATCGACGCCGAATGGAACCGCTGCTGCGGGGTGGACTCGGGCCCGTCGGGGGACCACGCGAGCACGAGGCCGTCAAAGTCGTGCGTCTGGCCCGCCTGTTGGAGGGGAGCGCCCTCGGAGATGAGCGTCTCGCACCGCGCCCCGACCGCCGCGAACCGGTCGCGCAGCGCCGCGGCGATCACCTCGGGCGCGGGCAGCGTCCGCGAAAGAAGAATGGTGAACGCGAGTTCGCGCCCGTCGGCGTCCCGGCGCACACCGTCATCGACTCGTTTCCAGCCCGCCTCGTCGAGCAGCCGCTCCGCCTCGGCCGGGTTGAAAGCCCACGGCGTGATCGAGGGATCTGCCTGCGCGGAATCCCAGCGGAACGGGCCGCTGACCACCCTGCCTTCGCCGCCGAAGAGGTCCTGGTTCAGCCGCTCGCGGTCGAGTGCTCGCGTCATGGCGAGCCGGACACGGGCGTCGCCGAAGACGGTGGGCGTCCCGTCGGGGCGTTTGCCGCAGTTCCAGATGATCGACATCGCGCCGGCGGGGATGCTCGGCCAGGCCAGGGCCCGCACGCCCGACCCGGCATCGGCCCGCGCGTTGGCGACCTGCTCGGGGGTTGCACGGATCAGGTCCGCCTCCCCCTTCTCGAGCGCGGCGAGTCGGGCGCCGGCGTCCTTCAGCATGGTGAAGCGGACGGCGTCGGCCGGGCGCGGGTCGCCGCGGTAGCGCGGGTTGCGCACGAACTCGACCGGACGCCCCTTGGCCCACTGGTTCTCGATGTTGAAGTCGGGCAGCATGTAAGGGCCGCTCCCGAACACCAGCCCGGTGCTCGCCTTGAAGCGTTCGGGAGTGAGCACGCCGTAGACGTGCTCCGCGAGCGGCGCCAGCCGCAGCGCGATGTCGACGTTGGAGTAGAACGCCTCGCTGAAGCGGAACTCGGCGACCTTGTCGGAGATCACCTCCACGCCGGAGACCCCCGCGTACAGCGGGCGGAAGCGCTCGGTCGGATAGACGGTGTTCTTGATGAGGCCGATCGTGAAACGCACATCGGAAGCGAGCACGGGCTTGCCGTCGGACCAGTTCGCGTCATCGCGGATCTTCACCCGCAGCCACCGGCCATTCGGGTCCGCCTGCCAAGCCTCGGCGAGCACGCCCTGCATTTCCAGCGTCTCGGGGTGGTAGTCGCCCAGGCGTTCGAGCGCCACCTCCTGCACGCGCCGGACCACGGCGCCGATGGCGACGTACGGCGTCATCGAATCGAACTCGGCGTCGAGGGCCTCGGTGATCGTGCCGCCGGCCGAGAAATCCGGCTCCCTGCGAGGGTCGTGGACCCATTCCGGACGCGGGCGGCGGACGACCGCTACACCCGGGATCGCCCAGTCGTCGCCGGTCGCGGCCCGGGCCGTGGGCGGCGTCGCGGGCCGATCCGCGACGGACTTCTCCAGCCGCGCGATCGATTCCTCGATGGAGCGCTGCGACACCTGCACCGCGTCGAGCCGCTTCCACACGCGGTCGAGCTGCAGCATGTTGAACCACACGCTCGCGCCCAGCGCCGCCAGCAGCATGATCAGCACGAGATGCCGCGGTCCGAACCGGTTGGGCATAGGGCGAACGCTCCGGCGTCACGCGAATCGGCGTCCACACTACCGGCGCCGCGAACGCGGATCAAACACCTCCCGAACCGCCTCGCCTAAAACGTTCAAGCACACCAGCGTCACGGCCAGCATCCCGCACGGGAAGACCAGCAGCCACCACCGCACCCGCACCGGGTTGAGTTCGCCCAGCCCCTCGGCCGCCAGGTTGCCCCAACTGGGCAAGGGCGGCTTGACGCCGATGCCGAGGAAGCTCAGGAAACTCTCCTGCAGGATCGCCTGGGGCACGGTCAACGTCGCGTACACGACGATCGGTCCGACCAGGTTCGGGAGAAGGTGCCGCGTGAACTGCCCCACCGGGCCCACCCCCGCCGCCCGCGCTGCGTCCATGAACGGCCTCGACCGCAGGCTCAGGACCTGTCCGCGGATGACCCGGCTCATCGTCAGCCACGAGACGCCCCCGATTGCCGTGAGCAAAACCAGGAGCTCAAACGGCGTGCGCCAACCCCCCATGGCCGCGCCGCCGCCCACGCGGTCGATCACCGCCTCCCCCGCCACCGCCAGCAGTACGACGAGAAGAATGTACGGCAAGCCGTACAGAACATCCACGATCCGCATCATCACCGCGTCGGTGCGCCCTCCCACCGACGCCGCGATCGCACCCCACAGCACGCCGATGAAGACGCTCACGGCGGCGGAGGCGATGCCTACACCCAGCGACACGGCCCCGCCGCACAGCACGCGCACCAGCACGCTTCGTCCGAGTTTGTCGGTGCCCAGGGCCCCCTCGACGCTTGAAAGCGACGTCTTCGCCG
>JAFLCM010000047.1 GCA_017303565.1 Planctomycetota bacterium | reverse complement strand
ATCACCTGCACCGCCGCGTTGGCCAGCCGCTCGCCCAGGTCGAAGTTGAGGCGGCAGTATTCCTCGGGAGTCCCCTCGCGCAGCGCGCGCCCCAGGCGCGAGCGCTCGTCGTCGCTGTAGGCGAGGACATCGTACGCCAGCAACTCGGCGGACACGCGCTCCCCGTCACGTGCAAATCGCACCACGGCGGCGGAAATGCCGTCCAGCGAGGTGCCCGACATCAGTCCCACGAGAACGGTCATCGGATTCTCTGTGTCAAGGAACCATCGCTTCGGGTGTGCGCACCGGACTCCATCGGGGGCCGGGGGGCCGGGGGCGGGCCGACGGAACGACCGCCGGACGCGGCGGCCTTCCGGGCGGGATCAACGTGTCTCGGGATGGGTTATTGCGGACAGGCGGGCGATGGGGCCCGTTCCCAGAATCGGGCAGGGGGTGCGGCGTCAGCGCCGGTTGAAATGCCTCAGGGCGCTTCGGCGAGAAGTTGCTTGGCGAGGGAGCGGATGTAGGGAAGGTTCGCGGACTTTGGTCCGTCGTACTTCGGATCGGGCGGGATGACGACGGCGTCGCCGGCGAGGGCGGCCTTCTTCGCGGCGGGGAGGGCCTGCATCATGCTCCGTGCTTCGGCGACGGGGATCGGGGGGTCGTTGTTGTAATCCTTGGGGTTCGAGGTCTTGGCGATGACGACCCAGCGGATGTCGGGGTCGAGCGCGGCGACCTGCTGCTTGATCGAGGCGAGCAGGGCGGGGTCGTTCGCGTTCTTGGCTTTCACGAGCCGGTTGATCCACGGGCCCGGGAGATTGTTGAAGTCGGTGACGTTGGCGTACATTGCCTGATACCTCGCTACATCCGCGGGTATGCTCGCGCCGAGCCATTTTTGCAATGTTAATGCGTAATGGGCGTCGATGCTTCTGTCCTCATAATAATCGGCGTCGTCCAACGGTTGCCGCGACCACATTCCGACCAGCGGGATCGCGGGGCGGGTGTCGCCGAAGAGGTGCGTGAGGCTCGCCAGTCGGTTGACCTGCCCGCGGTCGTCGAGGACCAGGAGGGCGGCGCTGATCTGTTTGGGCGTTCCTGTCAGCCACTGGTCCACCCGAGCGTCGGGCGCGGTCAAGATCACTCGGAGGTGGGATTCGTCGGCAGGAAGGATCGATCGCGACAAGCGATTGTCCAGGCCAAGACCAACGCCTTGGATCGCGGCGACGGCGTCGTCGAGGGCGTCGGCGGAAGCCGAGGGTGCACCCAGGATGAAAACAATGAGCGCGAGGAGGGCGTGGGACAGGGCGGTCAGTGCTGGTCCATTGGGCGTCTGTCGCATGGTTCCACTCCGGACATCGTGGATGGCATTCTCGCGCCACGGAGGCGTTGATTTTGATTGAGGCCTGGGCGTCGATCTCGACGGGGCGGATCTCGGTGCATGTTCTTGGATGAAAGCCTGCGGCACAGGACGGCTTGAACTCGACGCTCGTTCGCCCATTTCATGGGCGAGGAGTGCGCATTGAGTGCGCCTTCCAGACGCTCCCGCGTCTGGCAAAGATCGATGGCCCATTTCATGGGCCTGAGCCTCGCGGTTCTGGCCATCCAGGGATGGAAGCCCGTGGCACGAGAACCCGCCGGGGACCGGCGGGGTACGCGGGTCCGGACCGTGCGTGCAAGGGATGTCCCGACGCGGCGCGATCATGAGATAACAGTATGAGCGGTCCGCGCCGCCATCCAACACCTTCACGACCGGCGAGCCGGTCAGGAGATCTCGGGCAAGCGGAGGAGAGAGCGGGCGATGGTGCGCATCCGGCCGGGGAAGACCTGGACGAGTTCGTTGAGGCGGAAGGGCATGAGCATGCGGGTGCCGTAGATGAAGAGGAGGGCGAAGGTTGCGCCGAGGGCGATGACGTCGCCGACGTGGCCGAGGCGGTCGGTGGCCCACTTGGCGAGGACGGTGGTGCCGGCGGCGACGACGAGGGACCAGAGCCAGGGCGGGAGGACGGCGAGCAGGGCGCGGGAGGGGGCGAGGCCGACGACGCGGGCGGAGTAGACGATCATGAGGAGGCGGCTGATGAGGAGGTAGACGCCGACGGCGGCGGCGATGTAGCGGGCGCGTTCGCCGAAGGAGGTTCCGATCCAGGCGGCGGCTCCGAGGCCGAGGCCTTCGAGCATGGTGAGGCATGCCCAGGCGCGGAACTTTCCGGCGGCGGTGAGGACGCTGGAGGTGAGGCCGAAGGTGGTGCGGAAGGCGAAGAAGAGGCAGAGGATGATGGCGGCGGGGGCGGCCTCGTCCCACTTGCCGTCGCGCCAGACGGCGCGGATGAGTGGGCCGCAGACGAGGCCGAGGCCGACGCAGGTGGGCGCGGCGAGGAGCATCTGGACGCGGAGGGCGCGGAGGGTGGCGTCTCGGAGCCTTCCCGGGTCGTCCTTGATGCGGGACATGGTGGGGAAGAGGACCAGCCTGAGGTTGAAGCTCAGGATGATGTAGATCTGCATGGGGATGAGGCGGGCGAAGGAGTAGCGCCCGAGGACCTCGGCGTCGACGCGCATGCCGCTGGCGAGGATGCCGGCCCAGTCGAAGAGGTTGGTGGCGAGGACGCCGAACATGAGCCACTTGGTGTTGGCGATGATCTTGGGCCAGCGTGAGAAGGCGGGAGCGCCGGACCAGATGCGGTCGCGGAGCAGCCAGAAGGCCCAGACTCCCTCGACGGTCGAGGTGATGATCATGGGGGCGACGAGCGAGAGCGGTCCCCAGCCCATCCAGGCGAAGATGATGGTGAGTGTGCTGCGGAGCAGCGAGGAGCCGGTCCAGATGGCGCTGGTGTTGCCGAAGCGGAGCAGCATCTGAAGGCGGGCGATGAGGAGCGAGGAGACGGTCTGGATGGGGAGCCAGATTCCCCAGGCGATGAGGAGGTTGGTGAGGGCGGGATCGCTCCACTGCTCGGGGGCCTGGGCGCCGCCCTGACCGAGGTAGCGGATGGCGTCGGAGAGCAGTCCGGCGTTGCCTTCGGCGATGAGCGGGAGGAGGAAGGCGAGGCCGCAGAGGAGGGCGAAGCCCAGGGCGTTGACGAGCGAAGCGAGCCAGAAGGCGGAGCCTTCGAGGCGCTGGTACTCGGCGTCGCCGCGCTGGATGAGGAGGTCGCGGACGCCGGCATCGCGGATCCAGGTGACAAGGGCGGCGATGGAGGCGGCGAGGGAAGCGAGTCCGATCTCGCGCTCGGCGAGGAACTTCCCGATGAAGAAGACCTGGACGAAGGCTCCGGCCTTGGAGACGAAGGTGAAGAGCATGACCCAGGTCATGCCGGCGCCGACGACGCCCGCGAGTGAGTTATTCGGACGCTGTGCGTTTGAGCCGTCCGCGCGGTCCCGCGCCGCGTCCGGGGGCTCGGGGCTCGGGTTTGGCGCTTGATGGGTCACGTGTCGAGGCGGCGTGGCGTTGGGACTCGTGGTGATGTGATACCCGAAGGGCGAGGCGAACGCCCGAGAGGCCCGAATGTTGTTCGGAATCGTGGGGCGGCGGAGGTTTGTGGATCGGCGTATTTCGACCAGCGGCGACGGGGACGGACCGGGAGCGAACCGTGCGTGGTGTTGCGGCGTAGGAGGGAGCCCCTCTCTGCACAGGCAGGCGCGGGGGTGGCCCGGTCGCGCGGCGGCGGGCTATTCTTCGGTTGGAATCGGGTCGTCCGAGAAGGAGTCTGGACAATCCCGAGGCACGAGTTTGGAGCGTTCGGATCGGTCGGACGGCGCGGGCTTTCGGGCCTCTGCGTCGTGTGGCGCGGGTCCGAGGGCAAGAGCGGCGTGCGGATCGATCCGAAGGAGTGGGAGTTCGGGGCCGCGAGGAGCGCGGCGCGGTCGGTCGTCGGCCCGATGGGGTGGGCGAGCCGGTCGGAACCCGGATGTGAGGCCTGACGTGTACACCCTGCCCGCGTGACGGGCGAGAGAGGATTGCGAGCACCCTATGGCGAACAAGGAACTGGCGGTTGTGGCGGGCGGCGGCGGCTTCATCGGCGGGCACCTCGCCAGGCACCTGTTGTCGCAGGGGTACCGGGTTCGGGTGGCGGACATCAAGCCGATGGACTCGTGGTACCAGGTTCACGGTGACGCGGAGAACCATGTCCTGGACCTGAAGGACCTGAACAACTGCCGGAAGGCGTGCCAGGGGGCGGACCGGGTGTACCAGTTGGCGGCGGACATGGGCGGGATGGGGTTCATCGAGAACAACAAGGCGCTGTGCATGCTGAGCGTGCTGACGAACACGCACATGCTGCTGGCGGCGAAGGACGCGAAGGTGAAGCGGTTCTTCTACTCGTCGTCGGCGTGCGTGTACAACGCCGACAAGCAGAAGAACCCGAACGTGGTGGCGCTGAAGGAGGCCGACGCGTACCCGGCGATGCCCGAGGACGGGTACGGGTGGGAGAAGCTGTTCTCCGAGCGGATGTGCCGTCACTTCCGCGAGGACTTCGGCATCCAGACGCGGGTGGCGCGGTTCCACAACGTGTACGGGCCCTACGGGACGTGGGACGGCGGTCGTGAGAAGGCGCCGGCGGCGATCTGCCGGAAGGTCATCATGGCCAAGCTGTCGGGCAAGCACGAGATCGAGATCTGGGGCGACGGGAGCCAGACGCGTTCGTTCATGTACGTGGACGACTGCGTGAAGGGCATCTGCATGTTCACGGACTCCGACACGCTGAAGGAGCCGTTGAACCTGGGCTCCGACGAGCTGGTGAGCATCAACCAGCTGGTGTCGATCGCGGAGGACATCGCGGGGATCAAGCTGAACCGCAAGTACAAGCTCGACGCGCCCAAGGGCGTGGCGGGTCGCAACAGCGACAACACCCGGATCAAGGAGGTCTTCGGCTGGGCGCCGGGGGTCCGCCTGCAGGACGGGATGGCCAAGACGTACGCGTGGATCTTCGACGAGATCAAGGCGGGCGCGGCGTCGCCGGTCTGACGTGAGAGGCGTCGCGCCGGACTCCGAGCGGCGTCGGCGGCGGATCGGCGCGGTCGCTGATTCGTGGGCTGCCTGTCAGCACCGGTCGGAGACCGGCGCCACCTTGACGCCGGGATTCCACTCAGAAACCGAACGAGCCGATGTTCATGGGAGCATCGGCTCGATCTTTTTCACCGCGGAGACGCGGAGAACGCGGAGAAGGGGATTTGCGTGTTTGGCTGCGGGCGGATTCGTTACCCTCCGCCCCCCCAAACCAGCTCGGCGGAGTGGCGTTGACGCCCAGGCCCGCCTTTACCGCCCATTTCGTTCTGCACTGCTTTGCGAACTCCGCGCCTCCACGGTGAATCCCTCCGAACCATGTCTGACACGATCCTCATCCTCTCTCAGGTGTATCCGCCCGACCCCGCGAGCGTGGGGCAGCACATGCACGACGTGGCGGCGGAGCTGGTGAAGCGCGGGCACCGCGTGAAGGTCATCACCGCCGACCGCGGCTACGACGACCCGACGATCAGGTACGAGCGTTACGAGAAGCGTGACGGGGTGGACGTGCACCGGGTGCGGTGGTCGTCGTTCGGGAAGAAGTCGATCCCGATCCGAGCGACGGCGATGCTGATCTTCATGCTGCACTGCATCTGGGCGGGGCTGACGACGCGGGGCCTGAAGAAGATCCTGGTGAGCACGTCGCCGCCGATGTGCGGGTTCGCGGCGGGGCTGGCGCACTCCTTGCGGGGGGTGCCGATCACCTACTGGGTGATGGATCTGAACCCCGACCAGATGATCGAACTCGGGAAGATGCGGGCGGACTCCCTTGCGGCGAGGGTCTTGAACGCGCTGCAGCGGTTCGTGCTGCGGCGGTCGGCGGAGATCGTGCCGCTCGACCGGTTCATGGCTGAGCGGCTGTACAAGAAGCTGTCACCGGCGGAAGCGGAACGGGTGAGGGCGCGGGTGACGATCATGCCGCCGTGGCCTCACGAGGAGGCGCTGGACGACATCCCGCACGAGAAGAACTGGTTCCGGGAGAAGCACGGGCTGAACGGGAAGTTCGTGTTCATGTACTCGGGGAACCACGGGTACTCGACGCCGGTGACGACGCTGCTGCAGGCGGGGCTGAAGATGGACGGGGAGAAGGCCGCGGGCGACGCGGGGACGCTGCTCATGTTCATCGGTGGCGGTGTGGGCAAGAAGGAAGTCGACCAGACGATCAAGGAGAAGTCGCCGGGGAACATCCGGTCGATGCCGTACCAGCCGTTCAAGGACCTGGCGTTTTCGCTGAGCGCGGCGGACGTTCACCTGGTGACGGTGGGGAACGACGTGGTTGGCGTGGTTCACCCGTGCAAGATCTATGGGGCGATGGCGGTGGGCCGGCCGATCCTCTTGGTGGCGCCGGACCCGTGCCACGCGAGCGACATCATCAAGGACCACGGGGTGGGCTGGCACATCAAGCACGGCGACGTGGAGGGGGCGGTGAAGACGCTGCGGGAGATCGCGGCGCTGCCGCCCGAGCGGCTGCAGGAGATGGGACGCCGGGCGAAGGCGTACATCGATCAGCAGATGAGCAAGTCGGCGTTGTGCGGGGCCTTTTGCACGATCGTCGAAGCGGGAATCACCGCGGAGACGCGGGGGGCGCGGCGTGATGCATGAGGTCATGACTGGAGCGCCCACCGGCCGTCCGACTCGTGGATCTTCGAGAACCGCGCTTTCGCGGTACATCCAATCCAGCCCCGCGAACTCCGCGCCTCCGCGGTGAACTGAAAGCCATGACACTGACAAAGTACGTTTTCATCCAAGATGAGGGCGCGCTCCTCACCAAGGTGCTGGACAAGTACCTGCGTGACTACGCGGACTCGACGGCGGGGATCAATCTCCAGCCGATCACGCAGGCGAAGAAGACGTTCCTGCAGACGCTGGGGGATTTCTACCGGATCTACGGGCCGGTGTATTTCTTCCGCAAGTGCTGGCAGCAGGGCTGGTGCAAGGTGATGGGCAAGGTCGTGAACGACCTGATGGGCTCGACGAAGAAGTGCTACTCGATCCGGGCGGTGGCGAGGAAGTACGGGGTGCCGGTGACGGGGCCGTGCGACGTGAACAGCGAGGAGTTCCTGGCGCACCTGCGGGAAAAGGGGGTCGAGTTCATCGTGTCGATCTCGGGGACGCAGCTGTACAAGAAGAAGCTGCGCGAGCAGACGAAGTACGGGATCGTGAACTGCCACGGGGCGCTGTTGCCGAAGTACCGCGGGCTGATGCCGTCGTTCTGGACGCTGGCGAACGGGGAGAAAGAGGGCGGGGTGAGCGTTCACTTCGTGGACGCGAAGCTCGACAACGGGCCGATCGTGGTGCAGAAGAAGTACCGCATCTGGGCGCACGACACGCTGGAGGATGTGATGGCGCGGTCGAAGGACCTGGCGGCGGAGTGCATCCTGGAGTGCGTGCGGGTGGTGGAGGACGCGGCGGCGCGGGGGGTCGAGTGCCCGGTGATGGAGAACGACGCGAGCAAGCTGACCCATTTCTCGACGCCGACGGCGGAGGACGTGCGGCGGTTCCGTTCGCACGGGCATCGGTTCTCTTGAACGGCGAATGGCGAGTGGCCAATGGCGAGTGGACCGGAACAAGCCCCCCACCAGTTTCGAGGCTACCAGGACCTCGATGTGTGGCAGCTCGGGATGGACATCGCGGCCGCGTGCCACCTCCTGACCCGAGGGTTCCCGCGGGAGGAGCTGTTCGGCATGACCTCTCAGATCAGGAGGGCTGCGGCGTCCATCCCGTTCAACATCGCCGAGGGCTGGGGGCGTGATCAGACCGGCGAGTTTGTTCGGTTCCTTCGGATCGCGCAGGGCAGCCTGAAAGAGGTGGAGACGCAGCTGCTCCTGGCGGAGCGGATCGAACTCGCCTCACGTGACTCAGTGAGTCCGATCCTGGCGATGACGGACCGTGAGGGCCGAATGATCCGCTCGCTCATACGCTCCCTGGGCGGCAACTGATTCTGGCAGCGTTCTCCGCGCTCATGGCTCAAGAACCACTCTCAACTCCCGAAGAAACCTCGACCGCTTCCGGTCCATTCGCCATTCGCCACTCGCCACCTCGCGCCTTTCCGCCTGCCCCCTCCCCACCTCCCCCTTCCCACGCTCCCCCCGTGCACTCGCTGTCCTTCGACATCGAGGACTGGTTCCACATGGTGGAGATTGAGGCGGTGGCGGACCCGGCGAAGTGGGATACGTGGCCGTCGATCGTCGTGAAGCGGACGCGGTGGATCATCGATCTGGTCGGGGAGTACGGTCACAAGGCAACGTTCTTCATGCTGGGGTGGGTGGCGGAGCGGTACCCGGAGATCGCGAAGGCGGCGCACGCGGCGGGGCATGAGGTCGGCACGCACTCGTACTGGCACCGGAAGGTGTACGACCTTTCGCCCGAGGAGTTCCGGGCGGACATGAAGCGTTCGATCGACGTGCTGTCGGACCAGATCGGCGGGCCGGTCCGGGGGTTCCGGGCGCCGTCGTTCTCGATCACGCCGGGGACGGAGTGGGCGTTCGATGTGATGCTTGATCTGGGGCTGACGTACGACGCGTCGCTGTTTCCGGCGCCGCGGGGTCACGGCGGGTACCCGTGCGTGCAGGGGGCGCACGACGTGACGACGCCTTCGGGTCGGGTGATGCCGGAGTTGCCGATGAGCATCCAGCGGTACGGACCGGCGCCGATCCCGTTCTCGGGCGGCGGGTACATGCGGTTCCTGCCGCGGTTCATGATCGAGCGGGGGTTCCGGCAGTTCGAGAGGAAGAACGTGCCGGTGGTGATCTACCTGCACCCGCGGGATTTCGAGGTGGACTGCCCGCGGGTGCCGATGCCGCTCAAGCGGCGGTTCAAGTGCTACACGGGGATGAAGACGACGGAGGGGAAGCTGCGGCACCTCTTGTCGACGCGGAAGTTTGCGACGTGCGCGGAGGTGCTGGAGCGGGAGGGTTTCCCGCCGCTGCACCGGCGAGGGGGTGCGGGGTGAGGTGGGTTCGGCGTCCCCTCGGTGACGCTCGGGGCTCGTTAAGGCGGGGGCCCATTCGCTGACGCTCGGGGTTCTTTTGGGGGTTCAGGGGGATGGTGACGCGACCGATATACTGCGAAACGGCCAGTCGCCGTGATGGATATCGGACCTTCCCGGAGCCGCGTTGAGCACCACCGCCGTCGATCCCGCCGCGTTGAACCGAGCCGAGGGGCAGAGGCCCGGTGGCGCGAAGCGTTCGAACATCTCGATCCTGATCCCGACGTTCAACGAGGAAGTGAACCTCCCGCACGCGCTGAAGAGCGTGGTGGGTTGGGCGGACCGGATCTGGGTGGTGGACTCCGAGTCGACGGACCGGACGCGTGAGATCGCGGCGTCGATGGGTGCGGAGGTGGTGGTCCAGCCGTGGCTGGGGTACGCGCGGCAGAAGAACTGGGCGCTGGACAACCTGGCGTGGGAGTCGGACTGGCTGTTCATTCTCGACGCGGACGAGGCGATCACGGCAGCGCTGCGGGACGAGATGATGGCGATCGCGAAGATGGACCCGGCGCAGGTGGCGGAGGGCGGGTTCTACGTGAACCGGCTGCCGCACTTCATGGGGAGGCCGATCCGTCACTGCGGGTTCTACCCGTCGTACAACCTGCGGTTTTTCAAGCGTGGCAAGGCGCGGTACGAGGACCGTGAGGTCCACGAGCACATGGTGGTTGACGGCGAGACGCGCCGGCTCAACGAGATCATGCTGCACGAGGACCGGCGCGGGCTCGAGCACTGGATCGCGAAGCACAACCGTTACTCGACGCTCGAGGCGCGGGAGATCATCAAGGAGCAGCTGCGGGTTTCGTCGAAGCGTGCGAGCCGGCTGGAGCGCGGGATCGCGTTCCGTCGCTGGCTGAAGCTGCATGTGCTGCCGTATCTGCCGTTGAGCGGGCTGTTCCGGTTCTTCTACATGTACATCTTCCGTCTGGGTTTCCTTGATGGGGCGACGGGGTTCCGGTTCTGCCTGCTGCTGGCGGTGTACGACTACTTCATCACGCTGAAGCTGGCGGAGTTGCGTCTGGCGGGGGCGCACCGGAACCCGGCGATTCTGACGCCGCCGGCGGTGGGGCTTGCGAAGAAGGAAGGCTCGGTCAGCACGGTGACGGGGGAAGAGGCGGCGACGGGTCCGGCGGGAGCCGGCGCCGGGGCTGCTGCCGGGGCGGCGTCCCCGGATGCCGGCTCGACGGTGAGGACTCCGGTGGTGGCGGAAGTGG
>JAFLCM010000469.1 GCA_017303565.1 Planctomycetota bacterium | reverse complement strand
CGACGCCGCGCTGCCGCAGGCCCCGCGCGTCATCGCGCACCCCGTCATCCGCGGCGCGGGGTTCGAGTACGGCGGCGACGACTACCCCGGTTCGAAGATGGGCGCGATCGCGCTGATGCGCCAGTCCTTCCTCGACGCCGCCTGGATGAACGGCGGGGGGAGCGCTGGAGGGGCGATGGACGCCGGGCGCGTGTTCGCGCCGGGGCTGTCGTCGCTCAAGGACGGCGGCGCGTGGGTGTTCGAGGCCGCCGAGCCGCTTGACGCCTGGCGCTTCGCGAAGGTGATCGCCGAGATGCGCCCGGGGGAAAAGGTCATCGCCGTCGGCACGGGCGAGGAGTACCAGCGGCTGGCGGCGCTCAAGGGCAGCGGCGTGTCGGTGGTCTCGCCGCTGGCGTTCCCGAAGCGCCCGCGTGTGGGGACGGCGGCGGAGCGCGACGCGGTGGGGCTCAACGCGCTGATGGAATGGGAGCAGGCGCCGACGAACCTGCGCCGCCTCGAGGCCGAGGGCCTGAAGCCGAGCGTGACGATGAGCCGCTTGCCCAGGGGGGCGGACTTCATGGACAACCTGCGCCTCGCGGTCGGCGCGGGGCTGGACAAGGACGCGGCGCTTTCGATGCTCACCACGCGCCCGGCGGACCTGATCGGCGCGGCGGGCAAAGTCGGGCGCATCGCGCCGGGCCACCGCGCCAACCTGCTCGTCACCAAGGGCGGGTTCTTCGACAACGACCGGGTGGTGCGAGACGTGTGGGTCGACGGCGTGCGCTACGAGGTCACCGCGCCGACGCCGGCGCTGAGCAAGGCCCTCGAGGGCCGCTGGGCGCTGACGCTCACTGGCGACAACGCGGCGGGCGACGCGGTGCTGGTGGTCAGCGACAAGGGCGAGGTGTCGATCGAGCGCCCGGGCGATGGCACGAAACCCGACGCCGCCAAACCCGACCCGGTGAAGGCCGAGGCCAAAGCCGACGCCAAGCCCGAGGGGGAGAAGAAGCCGGAGCAGCCCAAGCCCAAGGTCACGAAGGCGCGCTCGTCGACGCGGGTCGAGAACCGGCTGGACTTCCTGATCGACGCCGCGGCGCTCAGCGCGGCCACGATCAAGCCCGAGCCCGACGCCAAGCCTGAAGCCAAGCCGGACGCGGAGAAGCCCGACGCCAAGAACGAACCCAAGCCCGCGGCGTTCGTGTCGCTGGTGCTCGACGCGGGCGCGCTCCGCGGCAAGGTCGAGGTCATCGGCGGCGGCGAGATCAAAGCCGCGGGCGCGGCGCTCCCGGCGGACGCCCAGGCGAAAGACGAGAAGAACGACGAGCAGAAGGACAAGAAGCAGGACCCCGCGCTGGTCGACATCCCCGAGACCCTGACGCTGCCCTTCGGCGCGTACGGGTTGGCGGCGCTGCCCGCGCAGGACACCGTGCTCATCACCAACGCCACCATCTGGACCAACGGGCCGCAGGGCGTGATCGAGGGCGGCTCGATCCTGATCTCCGGCGGCAAGATCGCCGCGGTCGGCAAGAGCATCGCTCCCGACGCCGGCACCGGCGCGGTGCGGACCATCGACGCCAAGGGCCTGCATGTCACCGCGGGCATCATCGACTGCCACTCGCACACCGGCATCGCCGGCGGCGTGAACGAGGGCACGCAGTCCTGCACCAGCGAGGTGCGGATCTTCGACGTCATCAACCCCGACGATGTGGACTGGTACCGCCAGCTCGCCGGAGGCGTGACGGGCGCGAACCAACTGCACGGCTCGGCAAACGCCATGGGCGGGCAGAACAGCGTCGTCAAACTCCGCTGGGGCTGCGAGACGCCCGACGACATGCGCGTGAAGGGGGCGATCCCCGGCATCAAGTTCGCGCTGGGCGAGAACGTCAAGCAGGCCAACTGGGGCGAACGCTTCGCCACCCGCTACCCGCAGACGCGGATGGGTGTCGAGACCTTCATGCGCGATCGGTTCCTGAGCGCCAAGCGGTACGCCGAGTCGTGGAAGATGTGGAATACGCTGCCCGCCGGCGAGAAGAGCAAGACGACCCCGCCGCTTCGCGACCTCGAACTCGATGCGCTCGCGGAGATCCTCGCGGGTGAGCGGCTGATCCACTGCCACTCCTACCGCCAGGACGAGATCCTCATGCTGTGCCGGATGGCCGACGAGTTCGGTTTCCGTGTCGGCACCTTCCAGCACGTGCTCGAGGGGTACAAGGTGGCCGACGCGATCAAGAAGTCCGCGATCGGGGCCTCGAGTTTCTCGGATTGGTGGGCGTACAAGTGGGAGGTGTACGACGCCATCCCCAGCAACGGCTCGATCATGCACGAGCAGGGCGTGGTGGTGTCGTTCAACTCCGACTCGAACGAACTCGCCCGGCGGATGAACGCCGAGGCGGGCAAGGCGGTGAAGTACGGCGGCGTCGCCCCGCAGGAGGCGCTGAAGTTCGTCACCCTCAACCCGGCCAGGCAGCTCAAGATCGACGCGATGACCGGCTCGATCGAAGCCGGGAAGGACGCGGACATCGCGGTGTGGTCGGGCGACCCGCTCAGCCCCACCACGCGGTGCGTGCGCACGTTTGTCGATGGGCGCGAACTGTTCAGCCTCGAGAAGGACGCCGAGCACCGCGCGAAGATCGCGAGTGAACGGGCGCGGATCATCGCGAAACTGACCGCCGAGGGCGGGAAGCGCGAGGGGCCCGCCCGCGGAGGGCTGGGCGGCG
>JAFLCM010000468.1:980-2701 GCA_017303565.1 Planctomycetota bacterium | reverse complement strand
CTGCACCCCGAGAGTCATCACGCCGTCGGCAGCCAACATCTCAATGTTCGCAGTCCGTTCGCATCGATTTTCGCCGTTGCCTCGGGCTTTCCGCTTGGACCCCCGCCCCGCCCGGGGTAATCTGAAGGCAGGAAGGGACCCCGCCGCTTTCAGTCCGCGGCGGGCCCGAGGTTCACGCCTCGAAGAAAAGGAGCACGTCTGATGAACCTGTCATGGTCCGTTGTGGGCTTTGCGGCGGTGCTGTCGGCGTCCACGGCCGCGAACGCGCAGTTCGTGATGATGCCCGACTCCACCAACAACCGCGTCGCCCTGTTCGACCCCAACACCGGTGCGCTGATCAACTCCGCGTACTTCGGCCTCAACTCCGGCACCACCCCGGTCCACGCGTTGCAGGTCGACTCCGAGATCTGGGTCTCCGAGCAGATCGGCGACAAGATCTCCCGCTACTCCCTCACCGGCACCCCGCTCGCCCCCATCACCGGCGGCCTCGACAACATCCGCGGCATGGGCTACTTCGGCGGAAAGGTCTACGTCACCAACTCCGGCACCGCCAACGGCGCCCCCGGCGCCGCCGTCATCACCTACGACACCGCTGGCAACAACACCGCCACCTGGACCACCCCCAGCGCCTCCAGCCCCTTCGGCGTCCTCGAGTACCCCGGCGGCATGCTCGTCTCCTCCTCCAACGCCAACGACGACATCCACAAGTACTCGCTCTCCGGCGCCTCGCTCGGCACCTTCCACAACTCCACCTCGATCAACTTCGCCGAGCAGATGGACTACGCCGCCAACGGCGACGTCCTCGTCGCGGTATTCACCTCGAACATCGTCGCCCGCCTGAACCCGACGACCGGCGCGATCGTCTCCTCGTTCGCCGCCCCCGGCGCCCGCGGCGTCTATCAGCTCGGCAACGGCAACATCATGTGGTCCAGCGGTGCCGGCGCGTTCGTCTACGACGTGGGCAGCGGCGTGAGCAGCCAGGTCTACGCCGGCGGCGGCCGTTACCTCGACTTCCTCAACATCCCCGCCCCGTCCACCGCGGGCGCGTTGGCCCTGATGGCGGTGGGGGCCGCCCGCCGCCGTCGCTGAGTCCGCTCCACTCCCAGAAGCAATCACGCCCGGCGTCGCGCGGTCCCGATTGGATCGCGCGACGCCGGGCGGTTCATTTCTCGGGCGCGGGTGCGGAGGGGAGCGGGTGAGGTGGCGATGGCGAGGGAGCAGGCCGCCCCGTCGTGCCACTGTTGGCCCCGTACTCGGGGACAGCAGTGCCTCCCCAAGCGCGCCGCACGGGACGCAAGCCGGCTTCACTGCATCATCGACTTCCACAGCCCGACCGCGTTGCCCTCGGGGTCCTTGAACCACGCGAACCAGCCCATGCCCGGCACCTCCATCTTCGGGACGAGCATGCTCCCGCCCCGCTTGGCGATCTCCGCCAGCGACGCGTCCACATCGTCGACCATGATGTAGAACGTGACGTACTGGTGCGGCGGGTGCCCCAGGCAGTTGATGTGCCCGCCGAGGATGATCTCCGGTCTCGGCGCGCAACCGAAGAGAGTGAATGCGAGAGTGAGGACAAGTGCTCGAAGAGACATAGGACGCTCGATTCGTGTTTGAAACAGCCGACTCGAACGGTAGCTCGCGCTACCCCACGAGCGCTCGCTTCGCCTCTTCGACGAGCGCGTCTCGGTGCGCGATCGCGTCCTTCGCGAGCGACCACTGCC
>JAFLCM010000468.1:0-970 GCA_017303565.1 Planctomycetota bacterium | reverse complement strand
GCCCGCCGATCCCCTCGGTCTTCGGCTCGACGTGCCCGCCGAGGTTCGCGACCATCGCCATGTTCGGAGCGCCCGGCGCGTACTGCCAGCCGAACACGTCGGCGTAGAACGCGCGGGTCTTCTCGAGGTGCTGACAGCCGATCTCGAAATGCACGACGGGGCAGGGCTTGGGCATGGTGGGCTCCGGCGAAGGGTTTGATCGCGGACTCACAGCGAGCCCCGCGCAAGCGCCGATGCTACCGGCACGCCGCCGCGTCACAACCCCGGTGCGACGATCCCGTGAACTCAACCCTTGAGTTGGCGAGCCGGATGACGCCGATACCCGAGCAGAGAATAGGGAATCGGGTGCTGGACGCCGCGGCGCGGGTGTCGTTGACGAGCGAAAGCACCGAGAGTGCTCAATCCACCGTCTGAACGAACGAAGTGCCGCCGGTGGAGCCTGTCCGGACCCGCGCGATCGTCGAGAACACGTCCAGCACGATCTTGTTGATCAGCCCGCTGGTCGTCCCCGCGTTCACGAGCGTCTGCGGCACGAACTCCGCGTGGCCGTCGCTGAAGGCCCAGTTGCCGCCGGACTTGCCGTGGTTGTCGGTGGCGTCGTAGCCGGGGCCGCCCGCGGCGCTGGGCCGCTTCGAGCGGAGGGTTTCGTACCAGGGATCGGGATTGCCGCCGCTGCCCGGCACGACCGTTGAGCCGCCGCCGGACTGCTGCTCGGTGAGAGCGCCCCAGTCGCAGCCGTTGGTCTCGTCGCCCATCAGCGCGACCGCCGCGGCGTCGGTGCGCCGGATGCCCGCGATGTAGAGGTACGAGATGTTGTACCAGTTGACGTTCGCGGGGATGAACCCCATGGAGTTCGTGATCACCGACTCCTCGCCGGCCGTGCGCCGCCGCGAGCCGATCTTCGTCGGCGTCACCGACGGGAACCCCGCGTTCTCTCCGCCGTCGAGCCGGTCCGAAGGGCACTGCAGAA
>JAFLCM010000467.1 GCA_017303565.1 Planctomycetota bacterium | reverse complement strand
GCGAGCCGGAGTCCGTTGATGCCTGCGTTTCGTCGCCCGGCGTTGGGGCGGGGGTCCACGTGGCGCCGGCGTCGAGCGTTCGCGGGCTGAAGGGCGACCTGGCGGCGAGCCTGCGCTACGCCAGCGCCTCGGGCGCGGTGTGGCTGTCGGACCGGGCCGGGCCGTATCGCCGGGAGGTCCGCATCGTCGGCGAGAAGGGCGGCGTGGTCCTTTGCGACGGGCAGGTTCGGGTCTTCACGCCCGGCGGCGAGGCGATGGACGCGGACGGGAACGCCCCGGCGGCGACCGCGGGGGAGAGCCTCGTGGCGGCGGTCGCCCGGTCGATTCGGGCGGCGATCGAACGCCGCGCTCTCTCGGAGGCGGTCGACTGGGTTTCGGTGCTGGCGACGGCGGAAGCAGCGGTCCTGAGTGCCCGAACCGGTCAGAACGAGTCGCCGCGGACCATCGTGCGGATGAGCGCGGGCTGAGGGGGGCGAGCCTTGCTCGGTGCGCCGTGTGCTCTGCGCCGCGAGTCCGGTGGCGTGGCGCGGTGAAGTGGGGATTTCTGAGTTGGTTTGCCGATGATTGCCGCACGGCGTGATCGGTGAAACCCCCATTCTGAGGCGTGAAATGAAGCGGCTGGCGATCGTTGGCGCGGTGGTGGCGGTCGTGATGTTGAGCGGGTGCTCTTCGTCGTCGAAGACCCCGGCGTCCGGGGCGACGAACGCCTGGACCGCGCCGACGACCTACCGGTTCACCTCGCTCGACGCCCGCCAGGCGCCGAAGATCGAGTCGATCCTCCAGTCGCGGAAACTGCTGTATCGCCGGACCGACGACTCGCCGCTCACCTACGAGGTGAAGGGGCTACGGGACACCGGGGACCTGACGCGCCTGAACCGCGAACTCTCCGAAGCCACGGGCCAGCCCTTCGAAACCGCCGCGATGCAGTTCGGCGGGATGGACCCCAGCGCGACCGCCTATAGCAACGTGGAGTTGAAAGTGACACCCGGCGCGAGCGCCTTCGTCGCCGACGGCCCGGCCAACGCCCCGTGGCGACGGGTGTACGTGGATTCCAAGGGCACTTGGCGCGGGCTGGTCAACACCAAGCAGACCGTCGCGAACAAGGGCGGCTGGCTGTACGTCGCCGCCACCAACGCCGGGCTGACGAAGTACTCGCGGGTCCACGTCGCGTCCCGCAAGGCCGAGGCGCTGAGTTTCACCACTTTCAAGGACTCCGACCTCCCCGCCCCCGGCACGCTGCCGAAGAGTTCGACGGCGGAAGGCAAGGACTCGGGCTTCAAGTGGCCCTGGGATTGACCGCGGGGGGAATGACCGCGGGCGGCACGAGCCAATCGGGCAGCGGGCGCGGGTGACCGGTGGCGTCGACGCAGGCGAGCGTCGAGGTCGCGGTCGAGAGCAGCGTGGTCTTGCCGTGGGCCGGGTCGAGGCGGAAGACCTCGTACTCGTGGTCGAGGCGGGCACGCCCGGACGCGATCACCTTTGTCGTGACGGCCAGTTCGTCGTCGTACCGGGCCGGGGCCTGGTAGCGGATGTCGAGGCGCACCACGACGAGGAACAGGCCCGCGGCCTCCATGTCCGCGTAGGAAATCCCGCTCACGCGGAGCAGTTCCGTCCGGGCCATCTCCAGCCAGGGGACGTATGCGGCGTGGTGGGCCACCCCCATGGGATCGCACTCGCAGTAGCGGACGCGGACCGTCACCTCGCCGCGAGTCGCGGGCGGGCGGGACGGGACCAGGGACTCGCCCGGTGCCCGGCGGCTTGGATTCGATTGTTTCATACGGTTGTTTGATCGAGCGGGCTGGGGCGGGATGTGATCGATCTTACGCTGCCGGGGCTGGCATCGGACCACAAACCGGGGCACACTTTCAGGGCACGGACCGGAGTCATTCCGGAATCTGAAGAGTTGTCCGCGGAACGGCGGTGGCTGTGTCGCCGCGCCGCGGGAAGCACAGGAGAAGAGCGATGAGAATGTGTGTTCGGGCCGCCGCGGGTGTTCTGTCGGCGCTGGCGGCATCGGCCCCCGCGGGCGTGGTTCAGGCGTACCAGGTGGACGTGTACGGGACCGACAACGTGTTCGGGGCGGGACGGACGAGCCCGCCGGCTCCGGGCGGCGGCGGCGGAGGCACGCTGCCGCAGATGCTGCAACTGCCGGCGGTGCAGAGCGGGGCCTACTTCTCCCTGGCCGCCGCGTTCGGGGAGGTGTCGTGCTGCAGCGGGGGGTTCGGCTCGTTCAACGGTCCCGACGGCGGAAGCAACGCCTCGGGCAACACCGACGTCAACTCGTTCGGCGGGATCAGCGGGCTGACCCACAGCGGGAAGACCATGTTCCTTGCCGGCGTGTTCCTCTCGGACGAGGAGCCCTCGGGCGACCCTCCGCCGCGGCTGGATTTCTCCGAAGGCGGTGACAACTTCGAAGAACTGTCGCCGCTGCTCAACCAGACGTTCTTCATCGGCGACGGGCTGTTCTTCCACGAGGACTCGCTGCGTCACTTCGACGCGCAGAAGTTCTACATCCCCGCGGGCGCGACGCGCCTGGCGCTGGGGTTCGTGGACGGCTTCGAGTTCGACGGCGACCCGGGCTTCTACAACGACAACACCGGCTTCCTGACGGTGGTGCTGGGCGTGGTGCCGACGCCGGGCGCGGCCTCGCTGTTGGGCGCGGCGGGCCTCGTGGGCCTGCGCCGGCGGCGCTGAGCCCGAAGACCT
>JAFLCM010000466.1 GCA_017303565.1 Planctomycetota bacterium | reverse complement strand
GAGCTGAGCTTACTCATCGGACTTGATCGAACGAGAAGCGGCTGCACCGCCTGATCGCCAAGGCCGGCGCGGACGTCGAGACGCTCTCGTTCAACACCGCGATCGCGGCGATGATCCAGTTCGTGAACGACGCCTCCCCCGGCTCGCTCACCAAGGATCAGGCGGGGCGGCTGGCGGTGGTGGTGGGGGTGTTCGCTCCGCACATCGCCGAGGAGGTCTGGCATCGCACCGGGCACGAGGGTCTGTGCTGCGTTCAGGCGTGGCCGGTCGTTGATCCGACGATGCTCACCGACAGCGAGGTGGAGATGCCCGTTCAGGTGAACGGGAAACTCAAGGGTCGCGTCATGGTGCCCGCCAACGCGGACGCCAAGGCGATCGAGGCCATCGCGGCGAAGGACGAGAAGGTGGCGCAGGCCATCGAGGGCAAGCCGATCAAGAAGGTGATCGTCGTGCCGGGCAAGATGGTGAACTTCATCGTGTGACGGGGCGGTTCGTCAGCGTTCCAGCGGCAGCGGGTCGCCCTCGGTGCTGGCGGTCGGTTCGGCGCGGAGGCCGGGGACGCGGATGACGGTCTCGAGCGCGTCGATGCTCTCGCGGAGCGTGCGGGCCCGGTTCTCGGCCTCGCGCTGCGAGGGCTGGTCCAGCGCGGGGTTCGCGGCACGGGCCTCCGCGGCGGTCAGCTCGGCGCGGAGTTCCGACAGGCGCTTCAGGTCCCGGACCAGGCCGCGGACTTCGGACGTGAGCGTGTCGGAGGCGTCGGCGGGCGCGGGAGCCGACGCGCCGGAAAGGGCGCTCTCGGCCTCGCGCTGGGCGGCCACACCGCGGAGCACGCGGACGTTTACGTTTTCGGGGAAGCGGACCTGGGCCCGCTGCTCGCGGACCACGAGGCGCCCGGGGTTCATGCGGTCCTGCACCACCACCTGGCCCACGTTCATGAACGCGCGCTGGTTCAGGCGGTCCTGGACGACGAGATTCCGCCCGAGGTTGGCGGCGATCCAGTTGGTGTTCATCGGGCCGGGCTGGAAGCCCGCGCCGGTGAGCGCGAGCGCCAGCGGGGCATTCGCGGCCATGGGCAGGTTCACGAGCGCCTGGTCCATGTGCTGCAGCGCCCGGATGGGCTGGGCGCCTGGCCAGGCGACGCCGAGGCGGCGCAGACGGTGGTCCATCGCGGTCTCGCCGTAGAGGCGCAGGAGCACCGACGGGTCGTAGCCGCGCGCCGCGGGCAGGGTGTCGTAGCGCCCGAGCGGGAGCTTGACCTCGACGCGCTCGCGGGCCCAGGCCTTGTCGGCGACGCCGCGCATCCGGAAATCCACCGGCTCCTGAAGTTTCACGCCCGGTTCGGTGAGGCGGAGGACGACGGCGGGGACCATGTCGCCGGGATCGTGGCTCTGGATGAGGGCGATGGTGGTGGCGCGGGCCAGGGCGTCGCGCTGCTCCCACGTGAGGTTCGGGTCTTCGCTGACGAGGGCATGCCCGTTGAGCGAGACGATGATGTCGCCGAGTTTGATGATCCCGGCGTCGACGCTGGGGAAGCCGCGATTGACGCTGTTGATGAGCACGCCGCGGTTGTCGTCCCCGGGGACGCCGAAGCCGATCCCCACGGCCGGACGCGGCGAGGAGGAGAAGCGGGCGCGGAAGGCGGTCATCAGGCGCTGGCGCTGCTCGGCGGTGAGCGACGGCTCGGCGAAGGCCATGCCGATCGAGTCGAGTGACAGGGTCACGTCGTCCCGCAGGGCGGTCGAGGCGGCCTCGCGCTTGGCGAAGTCATCGGCGTTCAGGTCGGGCAACAAGGCCCGCACCCGCGGCAACTGATCGGCGTTGAACGGGACGGTGTCGCCCCCGACGGGCAGGGGAAGCCCGCACAAGGCCACGACCGCGCTCAGGGCGCACGCCATACGCATGGGCGGAGTGTAGGGCGCGGGCGGGGTGTCGGGATCAGGGCAATTCCCGGGTCGATTGCAGGTGTTCCCGGCAGCGGTTCTCGAACATCCCCGCCCCGCCGACGACGATGTCCTCCTTGGAATCGAACAGGCGGACGGTGTGGACGGCGGGGCGGGCGCAGACGGCGCAGGGGGCGGTGAGTTTCACGACCTCGTCGGCCTCGATGAGCAGGCGGGCCATCTCGCCGAAAGGCTGGTTCAGGCTTGTGCGGTCCAGCCCGGCGAGGATGACGCGCGTGCCGGGCCCTCGGGCCAAGAGGCGCATGACCGCGTCGTACAGGCCCTCGCGGTAGAAGTGGGCCTCGTCGAGCGCGATCACGTCGGCCCGGAGCGAAAGCAGGTCCGCCGGCGACGTGATGGCCAGGCCTTGCAGCAACTCCCCGGTGTGCGAGGCGATCGCCGTGGGGTGGTAGCGGGTGTCGATGTGGGGCTTGGCGGCGACGATGGTCAGGCCTTCCACGGCGGCGGCACGGAGGCGGCGCATCAGTTCGGTCGACTTGCCCGCGAACATCGGGCCGCAGATCACCTCCAGCCTTGCGGGCGGAGACGAGGGCGGGACGGGATCGGGGCGCGTGGCGGTCATGCTCGCTCCGAGGGTACCATCCCATCCCATGATCAAGCGCGTGCGAGCGTTGGTGTCGGCGGCGTGTGGCGGGGGTGCTTTCGCCGCGGTCCTGCTGGCCGCCTGCGCCTCGCCCGACAACGCGCGGCTCACCGTTGGCGATCGGACGCCTTCGTTCGTCGAGGCGGGCGAGCCGATGTCGCCGGCCACCTCGGCGTCGATCAGCGGAGTCTCCCGCGAGT
>JAFLCM010000465.1 GCA_017303565.1 Planctomycetota bacterium | reverse complement strand
ACGGTGTTGTGACCGTTCTTCCCGCCGCCGGCATTGTGCCCGGCGATGTGCTGGTGCTGGAAGCCGGCGACCTGGTGGCCGCCGATGCGCGGCTCATCGAGTCGGCCTCGCTCGCGGCCATCGAGAAGTCGCTCACGGGCGAGAGCGAACCCGCCGAGAAGGATGCCCGGGCTGTTGCGCCGCCACCGCCGGCAGACACGCCGCTGGCCGAGCGGAGCGGCATGGTCTACTCGGGCACCGCCATCGCCACGGGAACGGCCCACGCCGTCGTCGTCGCCACGGGGATGCAGACCGAGATCGGCCGAATCGCGGCGCTCATCGCGACCGCCGAGGCCGATGGGCCCACACCGCTGCAGGCGCGGCTGGCCCGCGTGGGGCGGCTCCTGGTCGTCGCGTCGCTGGTCATCGTCGCGGGGCTCTTCGGGCTGGGGCTCATCCGCGGCGAGCCGCTGCTCTCGCTCTTCATGACCGCCGTGAGCATGGCGGTCGCCGCCGTGCCCGAGGGATTGCCGGCGATCGTGACGGTGGCCCTGGCGCTGGGTGTGCGCCGCATGGCCAGGCGGCGGGCGTTGATCCGCCACCTGCCCGCGGTCGAGACGCTGGGCGCGACGAGCGTGATCTGCACCGACAAGACAGGGACGCTGACGGTGGGGCAGATGACGGCGCGGGCGCTGGTGGTGCCTGGAGCTGGGGGGGCCGAGTGCGGGTCTCGCGGTAGTACGATCTTGACAGCGCTGGACGTGTCGGGCGAGGGGTATGCGCCGGATGGAGCGGTGACGTGCGCGGGGAATGAGTTGACTGAAGAAGTGCGGGCCGCGGCGATGCGGCTCGCACGCAACCTCGCGGGCGTGAACAACGCGACGGTGATGGAGGAGAAGGGACGCTGGGAGGCCAGCGGCGACCCGACCGAGGCGGCCATGCTCATCGCGGCGGCGAAGGTCGGGCTGAAGCGCGAGACGCTGGATGCGGGTTCGCCGCGGCTGGCCGAAGCCCCGTTCGACTCCGACCGCAAGTGTGCAGCCGTGGTGCGGAAGGCGGATGCAGGTGCGGATGTGCTCGTCAACGGTTCGCCCGAGAGTGTGCTGGCGCTGTGTACGCACATTGCGGAGGCAGATGGCTCGCGGAGCATGACCGATGCGGACCGCGCGGCGATCGATGCGGCCAACGCGGACCTGGCCTCCAAGGGCCTGCGTGTGCTGGCCTGCGCGGCGAGGAACCTGCCGCAGAGCGAGGTTGCAGCGACAGTCGCCGATCCCAGCCCCGCGTCGCTTGAACGTGACCTGACTTTCGTGGGCCTCGTCGGCCTGCTTGACCCGCCGCGTGCCGAGGCTCGCGAGGCCGTCGCCAGGTGCAAAGCGGCGGGCATCCGCGTGGTGATGATCACAGGCGACCAGCCCAGGACCGCACTCGCCATCGCGCGAGACTTGGGGATCGCGAGCGAATCGGACGCGGCGCTCTCCGGGGCCGAACTCGGGGCGATCGATGATGCTGCGTTGCCGGAGCGTGTCGGGAGCACGGCCGTGTACGCGCGTGTCACCGCAGCCGACAAGCTCCGCATCGTCCGGGCGTGGCGCGAGCAAGGCGCGGTCGTCGCGATGACCGGCGACGGTGTCAACGACGCCCCGGCACTCAAGGGCGCCGATGTGGGCATCGCGATGGGTGCGTCGGGCACCGAGGTCGCCCGGCAGGCGTCCGACATGGTCATCACCGACGACAACTTCGCTTCGATCGTCGCCGCTGTCGAGGAGGGCCGCGGCGTCTACGACAACATCAAGAAGTCGATGCAGTTCCTGCTCGGGGGCAATGCGGCCGAGCTGCTCTACATGGGTGCTGCCCTGGTGGCCGGGCTGCCCACGCCGCTGCTGCCGATCCAGATCCTCTGGATCAATCTCGTGACCGACGGCCTTCCCGCGCTCTTCCTGGCCGCCGACCCTGCCCCACCGGGCGTGATGGAACGCTCCCCTCGCCCCCGCAACGCGGCGTTCATTGACCGCGCGTTCGTGGGCACGATGATCCTGACGGCGTTCCTCACGGCGGGCGTCGCGCTGGGCGTGTACCTCTACGGCCTCAAGTACCACGACGAGACAACGGCCCGCACCCACGCCTTCGCCGCGCTGGTCTTTGCTGAGCTGCTCAGGTCATTCGGTGCCCGCAGCGAGACCGTGCCGATCTGGCGCATGGGCTGGCGTGACAACCTGATGCTCCTAGCCGTCGTCGCAGCATCGTTCGGCCTGCAGGTCTGGACTCACCACAACCAGACGCTCTCCTCGCTCATGAAGACCTCGACGATGGGGTGGGAGGAGTGCATCCCGCTTATGGCCGTGTCGTGCATCCCGTTGACGGTGCTCGAGCTAGTCAAGGTCCTGCGGACAACACGGAAGGAGCGTGGGTGATGGATAATGCAGTCGCGTTAGTGCAGGCATTCTTGAGACTGCACGGCTACCTCACGGTGACGGAGTTCCGGGTCGTGCGTGCTGCTCGAGGAGGCGGGCAAGAGTGTCTAACCGACCTGGATGTGCTGGCATTCCGGTTCGGCGAAGCATCGGGCCCGGGTGAGGCGATGCATCACCCGGCCGAGAGCGAAGCGAACGCGCTGCTCGGAATCGCCGGGGGCGTGCCCGACATGATCATCGGTGAGGTCAAAGAGGGCCGGGCCCAGCTCAACGACGCCGCCACCAAGCACGATGTGCTCACCGCGGCCCTCGAGCGGTTCGGCTGCTGCCGGCACAGTGACATCGACGGCATC
>JAFLCM010000464.1 GCA_017303565.1 Planctomycetota bacterium | reverse complement strand
CGAACGAAGGGGTCCCATGTCACTCCGCCGTCGCGGCTGCGGATGAAACGGGCCTCGAGGGGGTCGGCGCCGGTATTGGGGTCGATCGAGCCGCAGACGTAGACGTAGCCGTTGCCGGGGCCGCCGGAGCGGTCCACGTCGCAGATGAGTTGCCCGGCGAGGCCGGCGGGGTTGATGGGGGCGTTGAGCGCGAGGTCGCCATCGAGGTTTGGGAACGAGGCGGTGAAGGTGGGCGTTCCGGCGTTGTTGCCGGCGTTGGTCGAGCGGGCCACGGACAGGCCGGGCGCCGCGGAGTTGGTGCCGGCGATGTACACCTCGCCGGCAGGGCCGACGCCGAGCGTGCCGAAGATCGGCGGACCGCCTGGCAGGGCCAGCCCGGTCTGGAACGAAAGCCCGGCGTTGATGGAACGGGCGAAGGTGAGCCCCGGCGTCGGGTTCGAGGCGACGTTCCACGCGGTGTAGTGGTTGCCCCGGCCCGGTCCGGTGGTGGCGTCGATGGCGAACCAGGTCTTGTCGCCGCCGGCGATCTGGTACGGCGTTCCCCAGGTCGCTCCGCCGTCCGTCGACGTGAAGTACCACACCGAGAAGGTGCTGCCGACGACCTTCAGCGAGTTGTAGAAGACGCGGGTGCCGTCCTGATTGAATCGGATGACCGGGTCGGAGCGGAAGATGCCCGCCTCGAGCGGCGGGCGGTTGATCCAGGTGCGTCCGCCGTCGACCGAGTGGGCCACGCCGGCCTGGCGGAAGGAGGAGGCGATGGTGTCGAACTGTCGCCAGCCCGCGACGAGGTTGTTCGGGTTGGCGGGGTTGACGCTGATCGACGGCTCGTTCGCGGCGTCGCCGACGATGTTCAGCCCGTTGAGCGTGTTGATCTGCCGGATGAAGACCGGGGCGGCGCCGCGCTCGGGCGCGAGGGCGGAGCCGGGGGCTTCGAGCCGCAGCGGCAACGCCGGCGGCGTGTACGGGTCGGTGACTCGTTCCGGTGAGACAGCGCCGGGGGGGACGGCGCTGGCAACGGTGGCGCCGAGGAGCAGCGAGGTTCCGCAGACGGTCGCGACGCGGTGAGCGTTCATGGCGAGGCCTCCGAGATATCTGGCGGCGGCTCAGTTCGAGCAGCCGAAGTCCGTCAGGAAGTACGCGAGGTCGAGGGTGTTGACGACGCCGTCGGAGTTGTAGTCGCCCGACGTTCCCGGCGCAACCGGGCGGCCGAAGGACGACAGGAGCAGCGCCAGGTCCGCTGTGTTCACGGCGGCGTCGGCGTCGAGGTCGGCGGCGCACAGCGCTCGGGTGCGGAGGAACACGTCGATGAACGTGTTGCTGTCGCCGGCGACGAGATTGTCCGCGATGGTCTCGAACGTGAGGTACCGCCCGTCGGCGGAGAGCGAGGCGGAGCGGGCGCTGTTGTTGCTCTGGGCCCCCGCGGTGGAAACGTCGGCGCGCTCGGTCACGCCGGACTGGCGGTCGCGGACGAAGATGTCGCTCTTCCCGTTGGTGTCGCCGGCGACGAGATTGACGGCGTCGGACTGGAAGGCCACGAACCGCCCGTCGGCGCTGATGCGGGAGCCGGTAGAGCCGAAGTTGCCCTGAACGCCCGCCGGGCCGACGCTCACCCGCTCGATCGCGCCGGTCTGGGTGTCCTTCACAAAGATGTCAGCGCTGAGGTTTGAGTCGCCAGGCACGAGGTTGTTGGCAAAGGAGGTGAACGACACAAAGCGTCCATCAGCGCTGACAGATCCCGCGAGCGAGGTGTCGAAACCGGGGAAACCCGACGCGTCCTTGCTCACGCGGATGGTCTGGCCGGTCTGCAGGTCCCGCATGAACACGTCGTTCACGTTGTTCAGGTCGGGCATCTCGAAGTTCAGGGCGTTGGAATCCCAAACCACGAAACGGCCGGTGGCGCTGAGGGCCGCGTTGAACGACGATGCGCCGCCCTGCGACCCCGAGGAGTCCACGCTGACCCGCGTCGGCCCCGCGCCGAGGGCGGTCGTGCTCGACATGAAGATGTCGGAGGCGTTGTTGGTGTCGCCCGTGACCAGATTCGACGCGAGCGACTCGAACGCCACGAAGCGACCGTCCGCCGAGACGACCGGCTTCGCGGACGCCGCGTTGCCGAACGAGCCGAACGAAGACCGACTCACGAGCGAGAGCGTCGAGGTGGCGCGGTCGTAAAGGAACACATCGGATCTGCCGTTGAAGTCCAGCGGCGCGAGATTGGTCGCGAGCGACTGGAAGGCGATGTATCGCCCGTCGGCGCTCATGGAGGGGGTGGAGGAATCCGCGTCGCCCTCGACGCCGCCGGGGCCGGTGCTGACGCGAACAGTCGTTCCCAGCACGCCGTCGCGGAGAAAGACATCGGCGCGGTTGTTGGTATCGCCCGCCACCAGATTCGAGGCAAACGAAGCGAAGGCGACGTACCGCCCGTCGTTCGACACCGAGGCGGGCGCGTTGGACGGGAAGTTCCCCTGCCCGCCCGCCCCGAGGCTGACGATCTCGGTCTGGGGCGCGGCCCCAGCGACGAGGGCGAGCGACAAAACGGCGGACGCGGCTTTGGTGAGTGTCATGCTTGGCGGAACTGTGGGGGTGCGGCTGGTCGCGCGGCACGGGCGCGACCAGCCGCCAGCCTACCGCGCGGTGCATGCCCGCGGCGGGTCGCGCCTCGCGCCGACGAATCTTGGTCCTCCACGCCGCCGAGTACGCCCGCCAGTGGGCCGCTTTCGGCCAGATCGCCCTATTTCCCGGACATGACG
>JAFLCM010000463.1 GCA_017303565.1 Planctomycetota bacterium | reverse complement strand
AAGGACTTCCGCGGTGCCCCCGACAAGGCCTTCGACGCCCAGGGCAACTACTCCATGGGCCTCGTCGAGCAGGGCGTCTTCCCCGAGATCAACATGGCCGACGTGACCTTCACGCACGGCATGAACATCAACCTCTGCTTCAAGAACTCGGACCCCAAGAAGAGCCGCTTCGTGATGGAGAAGCTCGGCTTCCCCTTCCGCAAGCCCGAAGAGCGCCGCAAGAAGTCCTGATCCCCTCCCCGCCGACCCCCGTCACCCACGCACTCCCCGCGAAGCAGCGCGAAACACCGACTTGTAGCGCAGCAGGAACCTGAACCATGGCCACCAAGGCACAGTACGCACGCAGCATCCGCAAGCCCAAGTTCAGCACCCGCACCGTCCGCCGTTGCGAACTGACCGGGCGCGCCCGCGGCGTGTACCGCAAGTTCCGCATCAGCCGCATCATGCTCCGTAAACTCGCGCTCGAGGGGAAGGTCCCCGGCATGCGCAAGGCGTCCTGGTAAGCACGCCCCGTTTCTTTCCCAGCACCGCTTCCCGAACCCCCGCCTTCCGCACGCAAGATTCCGCCCCACGCGGGGCCTCAGACGAGAACACCCATGGCAGTCAACGACCCCATCGCCGACATGCTCACGCGGATCCGCAACGCCGCGGCCAACCGTCAGAAGCAGGTCACGTGCCTCAACAGCAAGGTCTGCCGAGGCATCGCCAAGATCCTCCAGGAGGAGGGCTACATCGACGGCTTCGACCTCCTCGAGCAGCCCCCCCAGGGCGCCCTCCGCGTCCGCCTGAAGTACGGGCCCCGCGGCGAGACCATCCTTCACTCGATCACCCGCGAGTCCTGCCCCGGGCGCCGCGTCTACCGCAAGTACGACGAGCTCCACCGCCCCCTCGAGGGCATGGGCATCTCCATCGTCTCCACCAGCCGCGGCGTCATGAGCGACCGCAAGTGCCGCACCGAGAAGGTCGGCGGCGAACTCCTCGCCACCGTCTACTAAGCCGACCTTCCCGTAGACCGACCCTCTCGCCCGCGTTCCCAGTTCCCAGACTCATCCCTTCGACCCCCTCCCGGACCAAAGCCATGTCCCTGCTCGGCAAGAAACCCATCACGATCCCGGCCAACGTCAAGGTCGAGGTGAACGCGCGCAAGGTCACCGTCTCGTCCGGCGCGAAGAAGCTCGAGTTCACCCACCGCCCCGAGGTCAAGGTCGCCGTCAACGCCGACGCCAAGACCGTCGAGGTCGCCCCCGTCGCCGGCGCCGAGGGGCAGCCCGGCACCAGCGCCTACTGGGGCACCACCCGCGCCCTCATCAGCAATATGATGGACGGCGTCACCAAGGGCTACGAGAAGAAGCTCGAGGTCGTCGGCGTCGGCTACGCCGCCGAGGTCTCCGGTAAGAACCTCAAGCTCAAGCTCGGCTTCGCCAACGCGATCTTCGTCCCCATCCCCGTGGGCGTCGACGTCGCCATCGACAAGACCTTCATCACCGTCAAGGGCGCCGACCGCCAGGCCGTCGGGCAGTTCGCCGCCGTCGTCCGCAGCAAGCGCAAGCCCGAGCCTTACAACGGCAAGGGCGTCAAGTACACCGACGAGACCATCCGCCGCAAGGAAGGCAAGGCCTTCGGCCAGTAACCGTCGCCACCGCCCGCGGACACGCTCAAACACCGGCTCAACCGCTCAGCACCACAGGACTCGATCATGGACAAGCACAAGGACAAATCGATCCGCCGCGCCCGCCGCAGGGTCGGCATCCGCAAGCGCATCGGCGGCACCCCGTCGCGCCCGCGCCTGAGCATCTACAAGTCGCTCAACCACATTTACGCCCAAGTCATCGACGACCTCGCCGGCAAGACCCTCGCCGCCGCCTCCACGCGCGATTCGGGCCTCAAGCTCGACAAGACCGGCAACTCCGCCGCCGCCTCCGCAGTCGGCAAGGCCCTCGCCGAGAAGGCCAAGGCCGCCGGCGTCAAGGAAGTCGTCTTCGACCGCGGCGGCTTCCGCTTCCACGGACGCGTCAAGGCTCTCGCCGACGGCGCCCGCGAGGGCGGCCTGAAGTTCTAAGACAGGCATCGAGGCATTCAAGGCATCGAGGCATTCACGGTTGTTTCGGCGCACCGCGCACCCCGCACCGCGCTTCCCCCAGATTCCCCCAGGACAGCCCAATGGCCGAGTTCAAGACCGAAGACAAGTCGCAGCAGGATTCGACGACGATCGGCGTGTTCCGCTCCTCCGCCACCGTCAAGGGCGGCAAGCGGTTCTCCTTCGGCGCGATGGTCGTCGTCGGCGACAAGCGCGGCCAGGTCGGCATCGGCTACAGCAAGGGCAAGGAAGTGCCTCAGGCGGTCGAGAAGGCCGGCAAGGACGGCAAGAAGAACTACCGCCGCGTCCCCCTCCAGGGCGGCACCATCCCGCACACCGTCATGGGCCGCTACGGCGCCTCGATGGTCCGCCTCGTCCCTGCCTCCCCGGGCACGGGCGTCGTCGCCGGCGCCACCGTCCGCGCCGTCCTCGAGCAGGTCGGCATCACCGACTGCCTCACCAAGGCCTACGGCTCCACCAACCGCAAGAACCTCGCCAAGGCCTGCATGGCCGCCCTCGAGCAGCTCCGCGACAAGTCCACCGTCGGCACCCTCCGCAAGGTCGAGATCGGCGAGACCGAGGTCGACACCCGCCAGGCCCGCGGCAAGGCCTTCATGCCCGCCACCGTCAAGAGCGACGGCCCGCGCGGACCCGTCAACAACCTCGGCAAGGAAAC
>JAFLCM010000462.1 GCA_017303565.1 Planctomycetota bacterium | reverse complement strand
CGACGCTCCGGACGGGTGGCTGACCATGCGCCTCGGCAACCGGCCGACCAGCGGCGGCGTGAACAGCGTGAATCCGGCCAATCCGGTCTTCAATGGCATCCCGTTCCGCAACGACTACAATGCCCCGGAGTGGTCGAAGGACATCCTGGCGAAGAACGTCGGCGCGACGTACCATCTCTTCAAGTGGGCCTCGCTCAAGTTGAATTGGGCGGACAGTTACAAACCCTCCGACGCCGGCCGTCTCCAGATCACCGGCGAATTCGCCGATCCGGAAACGGGCACCTCCTACGAGGGCGGCCTGACCATGTCGTTCTTCGGCGGTCGCTTGATCGCCACGCCGCGCTACTACTGGAACAACGTCGACAACCTGCTCGGCGATCCGCCGACCACCTCCCCGATCAACACCCTGATCGGCTCGAAGGCCTGGAACGAACCCTCGGCGTCCGCCGTCAATCCGTTCGACTACGCCGGGGTGCCGGGTCAGGACGCGTTCTCCCGGACCAACAAGGGCGTCGAACTGGAGCTGGTGGGCCGCATCACGAAGGCCTGGCGCCTGTCCGCCAGTTTCGGCAATGCGGAACGCACCGACTATGATCGCTGGCAGAATACGCAGGCCTATGTGTCCGGGCGGGCGAACGAATTCAGGCAGGTCCTCGAAGCCGCGGGCGGCCGGCTCGACACGTCCGGCAGCTTCTCGACCTTGCAGAGTCCGAGCGCTCCGGGCTACGCGGTCGCCGACCCGGCCATCACCAACGCCATGATCACCGCCGCCGGCGGCAACACCACCACGCGCACCAACGCGGTCACGGCGTACAACAACATCTGGACCCAGTACGATGTCATCTCGACCCTCAAGGACACGGTGGGCCTGAAGCGCTTCACCGTGAATCTGTTCACCGACTACGCCATCCAGACCGGCCGCCTGAAGGGGCTGCGCGCGGGTCTGGGCGTGCGGTTTGTCGACAAGGACATCGCGGGCTATCGCTCCGGCGACTCGATCGCCAATCCGGCCTTCAACGCCGCCCTGCCGGTCTCCGCGACCAACACGCCGTACATCGACGATCCCGCCGTGGATGCCAATACTCCCGTCTGGATCAAGCGTCCGTGGGAAGCGACGCTGACCCTCGACTACACGCGCCGGCTCAAGTCGGGCTGGCGTTACCTCGATGGCAAGGAGGCGACCGTTCGGCTGATCATTCGCAATCTGACGAACAACCAGATGGTGTCCTACCAGGATGACGGTGTGGTCCTGCGCGCGCCCAATGGCGACTACAGCCTCGGGTACCGCGAAGCCGTCCCGGGACGCCTCGCGAACTTCCAGCGTCCGATCAACTTCGAACTCACCGTGGGGCTCAACCTCTGACGCGGACTTCGCCCGTCTGATCCGCCGCTCAACGGGTTCTCGCCAACGGCCCGGCTTCGTCCATTGTCACTGCCGGGGTCGGGACGGTCCAACCCCGGAGAATCCCCTCCCCTCGCGCCCATGAAATCCGCCGCCTTCCTCGCTTTCATGCTGTTCCTCTCCGTGGTGGCGGCGCCGGCGGCCGAACGCGAGGTGACCAGCCTGGCTGAGCTGGCCCAGGCGGCGGCGCAGGATCATCAGCAGCTCCGTCTGCGGCCCGGCGTCTACCGGATGGCCGACTACCTCACCCCCGAAGTGCTGGCCGCCATTCGCGAAGGCGTGGACCGCAACCATCGCCGCCCGCCGGTGCCCATGCTCGTGTTCCGGGGGCATCACAATCGCATCGACCTGCGCGAGGTCGTCATCGAGATCGACACCCGCCTTTATCGCCTGCTCCCGCAAGGCGGGTACACGCGCTGTCTCATCGTCGCGGGCAGCCACAACCACCTGCTCGGACTCACCATCCGCAACACCGGACCGGAACAGGGCAGCGGCGGCAATATCCTCTCGATCGCCGGCGACGGCACTACCATCGAGAACGTAACGCTGCACGTGCAGGGCTCCTTTCCCTACGGCTACGGGGATCTCCTCGGCAAGGGCGGCCCCAACCTCGTGCCCCTGCAAAAACAAAGTGGCATCCAAATCCTGGGCTCCGGCACCCGGATGTTACGCTGCAAGGTCTTCAGCCGCGCCTTTGGCCACTGCTTCTACATTCAGGCGGGCGACAACATCCGGCTGGAGGACTGTTACGCCGAGGGCAGCATGCGGGCGACGACCGACATGCTCCGCGATACGTCCGGGCCGGCCTTCAAGATCCACTTCCGCTCCGTCTATGCCAATCGCGACGGCCGCTACCTGATCACCCCCGGCTACATGAAGAGTCTGTCCGAGGACGGCTTTCGCACCTACGGGGGCGCCGGCAGCGTGACCCTGATCAACTGCACCGCGGTCAACACCCGCGCCGGCTTCGAGATCGGAGCGCGGGACGACGCACCGACCAAGACGGTGATCGAGAACTGCGTGGCCCGCGGCTGTGAGCGCGCCTACCTGATCGGTTCCCACACGATCGTCCGCCGCAGCCGCGGCGATACTGAACACGGGCCACTCCTCTACCTGCGCGGAGGGCGTGAGTCCGACGTTGAGCTCGAACTCACCGGGCCGGGGCCGGCGTCACTGGTGCACGTGCTCGCCACGATCGCGGGCGAGAATCACCGCGTGCGTCTGACCGCCGCCCCCGGCACTCCCGCCGGGCCTGCCCTGCCAATCCTGGCCGGCTTCGGCATGCCGGCCCATGGGGAAATGGCCAGCGCGATCGCGCCCGCTCCCACCCCGAACCTCACGTTGATCACGACGCT
>JAFLCM010000461.1 GCA_017303565.1 Planctomycetota bacterium | reverse complement strand
GGCGACGCACCGTGCTGGGACGCTGCGGGGCGGCCCGCATGATGTTGTCAAGGACGTCCCGCATCGCCCCTACGACCTCGTAGGGGAACTTCCCGCCGGTGAGCATCTGGTAGAGGACCACGCCCAGCGAGTACACGTCGGTGCGGACGTCGACCTTGTCGGGGTGGCCCTCGGCCTGCTCCGGGCTGGCCCAGGGCAAGGAGCCGACGAACTGGCCCGTCATCGTCATCATGCGGAGCTGATCGTCGCCGCCGGAGACGTCGCCCGTGGCGACCTTGGCGAGGCCGAAGTCGAGGATGTGCGGCTCGCCCGACGCGTCCACGCGGATGTTCGACGGCTTGAGGTCGCGGTGGATCACGCCCTTGAGGTGGGCGGCGTTGACGGCGTCGCACACCTTCGCGAACACCTTGAGCGTCTCGTCGATGGTCCGCTCCTGCAGGCTCATCCACTGGTCGAGAGGGTGCCCGCTGATGTAGTCCATCGCGAAGAAGAACGCACCGCCCGCCGCGTGCGTGGGCCCTCCCGAGGCCTGCCCCGAATCGATGATCGAAACGATGTTCGGGTGGTTCAGTTGTGCGAGGACCTCGACCTCGCGCTCGAAACGGGCCCGGTCGCGTGCGCCCGCGAAGGGCCCCTCGCGCATCACCTTCACCGCGACCTTCCGCTTGGTGGTCTTCTGGATCGCCTGATAGACCACCCCCTGCCCGCCGCGGTGGATCTCCTTGATGACCTCGTACCCGGGGATCGTGTCGGGCGGGATGAACGCCCAGGAGGACTTCGAGCCCGAGCCGGCCCGGGCCTGGGCTCGCGCGGCGGCGATCAGGTCGAGGTCACGCCCGGAGGCTGGGGCGCTGGGCGTCGGGGATTGGGGGTCGGGAGAACTCATGCGTGCTGGTGGCCCAGTATGGGCGGAAAGCCGCGGCGGGGGTCACGCGGAAATCCCGCGCCTCGCGGCTTGACATGTCCCGAAAGTGCCCTAACATTGTCCTATCTTCGGACCCCGATGTCCGGGAATCCCCCGAGAACTGGCGGACACGTCAGGCGTCTGAGGGATTCGGGCGGTCGAGACAAGTCAACGGCGCGGGCGTCGGTCGGCGGGGTACGCCGACGGCGCACCAGCGTCACCCTGTAAGGAGACGGCACCATGAAAACGAAGTTCGCGGTTCTGGCGTGCGTGATGACCGGCGCCATCGGCGCGGCGATCGGCTCGTTGGCGGTCGCGGGCGGCGACGCCCACAAGGCCCCCGACCACAAGGGCAGCGCCCCCGAGATGAAGCTCCCCGCCGGCTGGACCATGGAGGACATGCAGGCGTGCATGGACGCCGGCACGCTCGGCGACATGCACAAGGAACTCGCCAAGGGCACCGGCCAGTGGACCGGCAAGACCACCCAGTGGATGGCCCCCGGCGCCGACCCCGTCTACAGCGACTGCACCAACACCGTCACCATGGTGATGGACGGCCGCTTCCAGAAGTGCGAGTTCAACGGCGAAATGCCCGGCATGGGCCCCTTCACCGGGCTCGGCTACCAGGGCTACGACAACGTCAGCAAGAAGTTCGTCGCCACCTGGATGGACAACATGGGCACCGGCATCATGTTCGGCACCGGCGAGCGCTCCGCCGACGGCAAGGCCATCACCTGGACCTACACCGCCAACTGCCCGCTGACCAAGAAGCCCACCACGATGCGCGAGATCCAGCGGTTCCTGGGCGACAAGTCCATGACCATGGAGATGCACTGCACCGACCCCAAGACCGGCAAGGAGTTCAAGTGCATGGAGATCGAGCTGACCCGGAAGTAACCCCGGCCGTCGGACCGTGATCGATCAACGCCCCCGGGCGCGGCGGAGGAGCCGCGCTCGGGGGTCTTCTTGTGAAGCACTCAGCGGGCGAGGCGTGGGGGAGGGGCGTACGCCGTTCACGCGAATACGTACCGCTCGTCGAACTCGACGATGTGCTTGTCGAGAAACGCCAAGAACTCCCCCTTGAAATCGACCGTTGCGTGGTGTTCGCGCTGGTTACGGATGTATGCCGTCACACCTTCGGCGTGGTCGCGACTCACCGAAAACGCCCCGTAGCCGGATTGCCATGCAAAGTTGCGGACACCGACATCGTCGTGCATCCACTTCGATGAGTTCGCTTTCAGGTCTCGCACGAGGTCGGCGAGCGCGATGGACGGGTGGACGCCGATCAGGAGATGTACGTGGTCCTCGACTCCGCCGACGGCGACCGGCTCGCACTTGCGGCTCCGCGCGATGCCGCCGAGGTAGGCGTGGAGGCGCAGGGCGATGGATACAAGGATGAAAGGCTCTCGATTCTTCGTGGAAAACACGATGTGCACGAGGTGGCAGCAGAGCGTGCTTCCCATGGGTGGAGTATCGGGCAAGGGGCATCCACATCGCAAGCGCCGGCGCCGGATCCTTGTAGAAGGTCTTGACGGCCTCCTCATCGGCGACGCGCACGAGTCGTGTTCCGACGACGATGTCGACCGGCTTTGCGGGAAGTGCGACGCCGGTGACGACGCACGTCGTGAGCGGATACTTCGCGCGCTGTACCGCGGCGACTTCGCCCTCGTACGCCTTCACGTACATCTTCAAGTTCTTGACGAAGTTGCCTTGCGCGACGCTGTTCGAGAGTCGGTAGAGCCGATTGCCGCGTAGCAGCGCATACGCACACCGATTGAGCACCACAATGCTAACCACAGGGGCCGGCAGCGGTCCAGGCAGCACTAGCGTTGGCCGAGGGAACGTGACAATAGTC
>JAFLCM010000460.1 GCA_017303565.1 Planctomycetota bacterium | reverse complement strand
CGAGCGTGGGAACGGCGGCGCTGGGCGCGACGCACGACGGCAGCGCCGCCGCGAGGGCGCAGGCGAGAAGGGACAAGGGGCGCGGGCGGTATCGCATGGTCGCAGGCTCCGGAACGGGTGCGGAAAGGGGAAAGGGGGGAGGGGGAGAGGGTGAGAGGAGTTGACGCACGATCACTGTGCGCCGCGACGCGCGGCGCGTGAAGCGCACTCCGAGGAGTGGCCGCGTGAAATGCGCGAAATGGCCCCGCAGTGACCGGCGGCGCGCGCGCCGATCACGTCGATGCGCCCGCCGGGTACCCCGCCGGTCCCCGGCGGGCGCGTTCCCGTTCAATCGTGCGAGTGGAAAGGGTCCACCTCGACCGCCGAGCCTTCCGCGATGATCACCGAATCGGGGCGAGCGCCGCTGAGGAATCCCCACTCCGCGCCGTACAGCCGCTTCCAATCGATCTCAATGCGGTTGGACACGGGTGCGTGCGTGCGCCATCGTGAGTGGCGAACCTGGTAGGACAAGGCCCCGCCGCGCCGGTCAACGCCGAAGCCCCACTCGTGCTCCTTGAAGTGGTGCGCCGGCGTTCCCTCGGCCTCGAGAGAAGGGGTTTCCGCCGCGCTGGCCTCGATCGTGCCCAGTGAGGCGGCGCGTCCGAGCGTGTAGCGCAAGCGCAGCAGGGCGTCGGTGTGCTCCCGGTGCATCGTCATGGGCGCGGTGCGGTAGGGCTCGTTGTAGACGGTTCGCGCGACGAGGCCGATCGCCAGCCGCGGGACGTACTCGCGGACGAACACCACCCCGCGCCGCCCGTCGGGGGCGACGGCGTAGAACCGAAGGTTCACCTCGGGGAAGTTCGTGTGAAACACCCAGCGCACGCCCATCACGCGGGCGTCGAGGAAGCGGAACGCGACAAGTGACACGAACGCCTCGCCTTGCCAGAGGTCCAGCCCGAAGCCGCGCGGGAGGCGGTGGCGCAGGAGGTCCGGCGGCACGCGGTACTGCGCCAGGATGAGGTCCTGCCAACGCGCGGTGAGGAACGGTCGGCGTGCGCTCACGGGCTACCAGAACTTCCGCGTGACGAAGTGGGCGATGAGGATCACCGCCGCGAGTATCAGCAGGAGCCCGAGCGCCGCGAGCAGGCCCAGCGTCCAGCGCCTCACCGCCCGGTCCTGTCGCTCGGCGCGGGCCTTCGCCTCCGCGTAGGGCGTGTGCGAGAAGGTGACCATGAAGTACAGCGAGGTGTACCAGCGCGGGAACAGCGCCTCGAGCGCGTGCTCGACCATCTTCTTGCGGCGAAAAGCCGGGGACCCGGCCTTGTCGCGCATCTCAATGAAGTTGTCGAGGGCCAGCTGCGCCAGCGCGTCGGTGTTGGGCTTGCGCTCGTGCGCGTAGCGCTCGTAGGCCGAGCGAAGGTCGTCGGGCGAGGCGTCGATGTGGCGGGCGAGCGAGCGGCAGTCCTCGAAACTCGCGTTCATCCCCTGGCCGTAGAAGGGCACCACCGCGTGGGCCGCGTCGCCGAGGAGCACGGCGCAGCCCGCGACGTTCCACGGGGCGCAGCGCACGGTGACCAGCGACGCTGCCGGGTTGTGCTCCCAGTCGTCCTTCAGATTCGGGATCAGCGGGACGGCGTCGGGGAACTCGCGCCGGAAGAACTCGAGGGCCGCGTCGCCCGAGGGCATCGTATCGAAAGAGTGTGGCCCTTTGTAGGGCCAGAACAGCGTGCAGGTGAACGAGCCGTCCTGGTTGGGCAGCGCGATCATCATGAACGTGCCGCGGGGCCAGATGTGCAGGGCGTTGCGGTCGATGCGGTGCGTCGCTCCGGGCGCGGCGGGGATGGTGAGTTCCTTGTAGCCGTGCTCGAGGTAGTCCTGGGAATAGTCGAAGCGGTCGCGCTTCTGCATGGAGGAGCGCACGCCGGAGAAGGCGCCGTCGGCGCCGATGACGGTTTCGGTGTCGATGGTCTCGGTGCGGCCCGACTCCACGTCGAGGACCTCGGCCTTGCCGGTGTCGAAGTCCATGCCCAGGCAGCGGCGCGAGAAGTGGACGCGGACGCCGGGCTCGCGCTCGGCGGCGCTGAGCAGCAGCGAGTTCAGCCCGGAGCGCGAGACGGAGTTGATCGCCAGTTCCGCGCCCTTGGAGTACGCCTGGAACGCGAGCGGGCCGGAGCGCGGGTGGATCATCCGCCCGCGCATCGGGATGGCGCTGCGGAGCACCTCGTCGGCGAGGCCGATCTCTTCAAGGGCCGCGATGCCGCGTGTCGAGAGCGCGAGGTTGATCGAGCGTCCGCGTTCAGGCGTGCCGCGGCGCGGGTCGGGGCGACGCTCGAACAGTTCGACGCGGTGCCCCCGGCGCGCCAGGTACACCGCCATGAGCGCGCCGGCCAGGCCGGCTCCAAAGATCGTGAACGTGCGGGGCATGGGCGGCGAACGCGGCTCCTGTGGGATCAAGCGGGGGAGAGCGCCGACATCGCGGCGTGGGCGAACCGGCGGCAGTCCTCGTAGGTGTTATAGAGCGGCGCGGGCGCGGCCCGCACCACATCCGGCTCGCGGAAGTCGCAGTGCACGTGCGCGGCGTTCAGACGCGCGAGAACATCCTTCGCTCCGGTGCGGATGCGGAGCGACAGCTGCGCCCCCCGGCGCGAGGGGTCGCGCGGGGTGATGACCTCGAAGCCAGCGCCCGGGTGCTTCTTCGCCGCCGCGTCCAGCAGGGATTCAAGATAGCCCGTGAGCCGCACGCTGCGCGATCGCAGGGCCGGCATGCCGACGGCGTCGAACAGTT
>JAFLCM010000046.1:7006-10229 GCA_017303565.1 Planctomycetota bacterium | reverse complement strand
CCCATGGCGCGGGGGGTCGAGAGCGCCCCCCACTTGTTCGAGCGGATCTCCTTCTCGATCCGCTCGTCGAGTTGGGAGACGCTGGTGACGATCACGCCTTCTTCGACGCCGGCGCGGAAGCGGACCACGCACGCCGCCACGCCCACGCCCGCGAGCACCGGCAGCAGGAGGAACAGGCCGTAGTAGCCCGGGGCGCCCAGCGCGGTGGGGGCGTCAAGGCGGTAGGCGTCCGCGTGCTGGCAGATCACCGCGTAAGAGGCGAAGACGCCGGGGTACGCCGACCCGGGGATCAGCCCGGTCAGGGGCACGCACAGCGCCGCGATGACGAACGACCAGAACGCTGCGGTGACGGCCAGTTCCACGCCCGGAACCGACGCGCCGCCCGCGATCACCACCCCTTGGAGCATCAGCAGGAACAGGGCCAGCGCCGCCAGCATGCCGATCGTCTGCACCAGCGCCGCGAACCGGGAGAGTACGAGGTCCGACGGCGCTTTCACCGTGTTGGGGTTGATCGGGTTGTTCGCGTCTTCCGACGGCGGAGCGGCCGCGTTCGCCTGCGCGGGGCTTTCGATGAGTGAGCGTCCGGCTCGGGAGGGCGGAGCGCCGGAGTGCGGTTTCGGCGCGTTCGATTCTTTGGTGACGACGGTGAGCGCGGTCGCCCCGCCCGCGGGGGTGAGCGTCTGCGTCCGCAGGTCCATGAAGTGGACGCAGCCCCACACGACGACCTGCGCGATCAGTGCGAGGCAAAGCGACACGCCGGCAAGGGTGACACCCCTGCGCATGTGCTGAAGCGCGGCCGAGATGTGCGGTCGCGAGGGCGCGGGCACGGAAACGGCTCTCCCAGAAGCGTCGGGGGGGCGCCCCGACGTTCTCGGAAGTCCATCGGGTCGATCGGCGCTCCAATCCAGCCCGCGCGGCAGCCGAGGATGCGATCGGGTTATGATAGGGTATCTGATCGCCATAGATTTCAGAAAGAAATGAAAACACAGTGGGCAAGGCCCCGGTGCTCGGGTAGCATCCGGGCATGTTCCAGCCGGAATCAGGGGCCGCTTCGCCCCCAGCCATGACCGACGTCTGCCCCTCCGGGTGTGGGTGCCCTGAATCGCCCCGCGGGCGGGCGGTCGTTTCCCGAACCGGGTCGCGGACGGCACCCGATGCCGACGCCCTTGACCCGGGGCTGCTCCAGGACGTGGCGTTGGGCGGAGTCCGCCTGACCGCCGAGCAGGCGCTCGACCTGTACTGGAGGGCGCCGCTCTTGACCTTGGGGCGGTACGCCGACCTGCGGTGCCGGACGATCCACGGCGACCGGATCCGCACGTACGTGATCGACCGCAACATCAACTACACGAACGTGTGCAACGCCAAGTGCACGTTCTGCGCCTTCCGGCGCGACGGCGACGAGCACGACGCTTACACGCTCGAGTACAACCAGATCCTCGAAAAGATCTCTGAACTCGTCGCCATCGGCGGGACGCAGATCCTGATGCAGGGCGGCATGAACCCGGCGTTGCCGCTGGAGTGGTACGAAGGCCTTCTCCGCGCAATCAAGAGCGCGTACCCGCACGTGCACGTGCACGGCTTCTCACCGCCGGAGTTCATCGAGTTCGTCCACTTCTTCAACCCTCCGGGCGAGACCCTGGAGGACAAGCTCCGGTTCGTGATGAAGCGGCTGAAGGACGCGGGGCTCGACTCCTTGCCCGGCGGCGGTGGGGAGATCTTCGCGGGTCCGGTGCGCCGCAAGATCGGCCTGGGCAAGTGCGACGCCGAGGCGTGGCTGACGACGATGTGGGTGGCGCACTCGCTGGGGATGTTCACGAGCGCCACGATGATGTTCGGGCACATCGAGGGCGCCGCCGACCGCGTGCACCACATGATGCTGGTGCGGGAGTGGCAGGACCGGGCGCTGGCGCAGCCCGCCGCGCCGGGAGCGCCCTTCGGGCACTACAAGGCGTTCATCTCGTGGCCTTTCCAGCGTGAGAACACGCCGCTGGGCCGGCTGAAGGAGTGGGGCAGCGTGCCTGAGGAACTGGGCCAGCCCTTCCCCGGCGATGTGGTGGCGAACCTCCGCGGGGACGGCGGCCCATCGGCCCACAAGGAGTTCGGGCGGCGGCTGCGCATGAGCGGCGCGACGGACTACCTGCGCACCCAGGCGCTCAGCCGGCTGGTCCTCGACAACGTGTATTCGATCGGCGCGTCGTGGGTCACGATGGGCCCGCACATCGGGCAGGTGGCCCTGCACTTCGGCGCCAGCGACATGGGCAGCGTCATGATGGAGGAGAACGTCGTCTCCAGCGCGGGGACGACGTACTGCCTGAACGAGGCGGTCCTGTGCCGCCTGATCCGCACCGCGGGATTCATCCCCGCCCAGCGCGACAACGCCTACGACCTGCTGCGCCTGCACGATTCGCCGGGTTCGCCGGATCTGCGGGTGGAAGACTGGTCCAGGCACCGCGCCAAGCGGCTGCACCAGCAGGCCGGCCGAGATGCGAAAGCCCCCTCGGCGGCGGTCGAACTGACCACCGGCGCAACGAACTGACCCCCCCACGCCCCTGTCATGAAGCCCAGCGGCACCGCGCCAACCTCCTCCCCCGGAAGCGCCCCCGCTCCGGGGAGCACCCCGTTCATGCTCGACGCGCAGACGCGGCTTTACCTCTGGCTCACGGGCGTCTTCGTCACTTCGCTCGTCCTCGCCAACGTCATCGGCGTGAAACTCTTCCGCTTCGAGTTGACGCTCACCGCCGACTGGACCGTGCCGATCTCGCATACCGCGGGGATGCTGCCGTTCCCGATCACGTTCCTGCTCACGGACCTTTTGAACGAGTACTACGGCAAGAAGGCGGCGCGCCGGGTGACATGGATCGCGTTCGCCATGGCCGCCTTCGCGTTCGTCCTTATCTGGGCGGCCCGGGCGCTCCCGACCCTGGAGGGCATCCCCGGCACCGCCGACGCCGGGTCGTTCGAAACGGTCTTCGGCTCGTCGAGCGTGATGTACATCGCCTCGATCCTCGCGTTCCTGGTCGGCTCGATGCTGGACATCGGCATCTTCGGCGTGTTCAAGCGACTGACCGGGCAGAAGCTGGTCTGGCTGCGCACCACCGGCAGCACGGTCATCTCGCAGGTCTTCGACAGTTTCGTGGTGACGTGGCTGTTCTTCCAGGGGCTGCCGCTTCTGTTGGGTCAACAGACCGCGGGCTTCGATTTCGTGCTCAAAACCGCGGCGACC
>JAFLCM010000046.1:0-6996 GCA_017303565.1 Planctomycetota bacterium | reverse complement strand
TGATCGCTTCCGCCTTGGAAGAGATCGCGCCCGCTTCCTTGAGGAGCTGCTCACGCTTGCCCTTGAGGTACTCGGTGACCTTCGCGTTGGGCTCGGCGCTCAGCGCGGTCGCGCTCACGCCGGGGATCTACCTCGGACGCTGGGCGATCCGGCGCTGGTTCGGCATGACCCCCGCCGCGGAGTAGGGGATTGCCCCATAGAACCCGGAGCGTGGGCGACGGGCCGGGGTCGATACCGGGCGGGAGTCAAAGGCCCGCTCGCGGACACTCGGGGCTCGTCAACGGAGGCCCGCTCGCTGACGCTCGGGGTTCTTACTTTTGCTTCGCTTCAAGTTCCGCCCAGCGGTCGTAGAGGCGGGCGACCGCCGCGTGGGCCGCTTCGAGGGCCGCGAACGCCGCTTGCGACTTCTTGTGGTCGCTCATGACGGCGGGGTCATGGGCCGCGCGGTCGAGTTTCTCCGCCTCGGCCTCGGCCTTGGCGATGGCCGCCTCCATGCCGTCCCACTCGCGCTGCTCGTGGTAAGGGAGTTTCTTCGACTTGGGCGACGCCGTGGCCTGCGGCGCGCTGGGCGCGGGCGCGTCCTTCGGCTTGTTCCCTGCGCTGCGGCGGTCGCGTTCGCGGTCGCGCTGCGCATTCTCCCACTGCGACAGTTCCGCGTACGTCGCCCACCCGCCGCGCCCGTCGAGCGCCAGGATCTCCGTCGAGAGCCGGTCGAGCATGGCGCGGTCGTGGGTGACGAGCAGGATCGCGCCGGGGAAATCCTCCAGGCTCTCCTCGAGCACTTCCAGCGACGAGATGTCGAGGTCGTTGGTCGGCTCGTCGAGGATGAGCACGTCCGCGGACTCGAGCATCATCTTCGCGATGACCACGCGGGCCTGCTCGCCGCCCGAGAGCTCCTTCACCGGCGACTTCAACTGCTCCGGGCGGAACAGGAACCGCTGGGCCCAGGTGTTGATGTGCATGGTCTGGCCGCGGTAGATGACGCCGTCGCCGGTGGGCCACAGGGCCTGCTGGAGCGTGTGGGTGGGGTCGAGGGCCTCGCGGCGCTGGGTGAAGACGACGGTGCGGAGGTTGTCGGCGCGGTCGATGCCCGAGGGCTCGTCGCCGGCCGGCGCGTCGGGCTGTTCCTGCCCCGTGAGCACGCGGATGAGCGTGGTCTTGCCGCTGCCGTTGGGCCCGAGCAGGCCCAGGCACGACCCCGGCGAGAGCGTGAGCGAGAGGTCGCGGAACAGCGTGTGATCCGCGTAGGACTTGCTGATGCGCCTGGCTCGGAGCAGGCGGTGGGTCTGGCGCCCGGTGGCGGAGAAGTCGATACCCGCGGCCTTCGACTGGGCGGCGCTGGTGCGCTCGCGCATGGCGCTCAACTGCTCCCTGCGCTCGGAGGCGGCCTGGATGCGGCTCTTGCTCTTGGTCCGGCGCGCCTTGGCTCCGCGCGACAGCCAGCGCAGGTCCTCCTGCACGATCCCCTTGAGCGACTGCTGCTCCTTCTCCTGCGCAAGCAGGAAGTCCTCGCGGCGCGAGAGGAACTGGTCGTACCCGCCGCTGCTGCTGAACGTGCCCGAGGGGTACGCCCGGCTCAGTTCGACGACGCGGGAACTCACGCGGTCGAGGAACAGGCGGTCGTGCGAGACGAACACCGTGGCGAAGGCGCCGCGCTTGACCTCGTCCTCGAGCCAAAGGATGCCCTCGAGGTCGAGGTGGTTGGTCGGCTCGTCGAGCATCAAGAGGTCCGGCTCGCAGGCGAGGGCGCGGACGATCGCGAGCCGCTTGCGCCACCCGCCGGACATCGCCGCCGCGGGCTGGTCCGGGTCGGGAAAGCCCGCCATGTCCAGGGCCATGCGCGCGTGCGTCTCGGCCTCGTGCTCGTCGTGGACGTGCTCGGGGCGGAGTTCCATGACGCTGGAGGCGACCGCGGAGAGGGCCGTCGCGCCTTCTTCAAACGCGTCGTTCTGCGCGACGTACCGCCAGCGCAGGCCGCGCCGGCGGGTCAGTTCGCCCTCGTCGGCGGGCTCCAGCCCGGCGAGGATCTTCAGGAGCGTGGACTTGCCCGAGCCGTTGGGCCCGATGAGCGCCAGCCGCTCGGCGTCCTCGACAACGATCGACACGCCGCTGAACAGCGGGCGGAGAAAGGCCTTGCGGAGGCCGGCGGCTCGGAGAAGCATGGCCATGGGGGAGAGGAGGGTAGCCCGGCCCTCGTCCCCCGAGCGGGCCACGCCACGGCCCTAGCCCTGTTGCAGAGAGTGGCCCCAGATCCCCAGCGCGACCGACCCCAGGACCACCGCGGGCACGGTCCACGCCCGCTTGGAGACGTGGATCACCAGCCAGGCGAGGACGAAGAGCGCCATCGCTTCGCGGGTGTCCACCGCCCCCTGCACGGAACGGAAGGCGAAGATCGCCAGCATACCGATGACGCCCGCGGCGACCGCGTCGAGGGCGTTGTGCCAGCGCGGCGAATCCACCAATTTCTCGATGAACCGGTGCCCGATCAGCGTGAACGAGAACGCCGGCAGGAAAACGCCGGCGGTCATGACGAACGCCCCGCCCCATCCGCCGCACAGGTACCCGACCATTGTGCAGAACATCACCAACGGCGCCGGAAGCACCGCCCCGACGGCGAGGGCGTGCCCGACTTCCCCATCCACAAGCCAGCCGCGGGTATCGGCATCCACCACCGGGATCGCGGTGTACGCACCGCCGAACGTCAGCAGCCCGGCCTTCAAGCCGGTGATCGCCTGATCGACCAGCGGGGCATCGAAGTAACTCGAACCGCGAACCGCGGGCGTGATGATCGCCGGGCCGGTGTTCGGGTGCGTCGGCACCGAGTGGAGCAACTCCCGGGACACCATCGGCCACAGAAAGCAGAGCACGCCCACGCCCACCAGCACCGCCCATGTCGCTCGCGCGCTGAACGACCGCAACACGCCCGCGACGGCGCAGCCGAGCAGCGCCAGCCAGAACGGAGCGGAGAACTCGACGCTGATGGCCGCCGCCGCGGCGCACCCGACGAGCCACGCCGAGGTCACGGTGTGCTTCCACAGCCGCATCGTGGCGTTGGCGACCAGGGCCGCGACCGCCACGGCGGCGGACGCCATGGCGGCCTTCGCATGGCCCGACTCAAGCCCGTACCTGACGTACAACCACGACGCCGTCAGCATCAACACCAGCCCCGGCAGCAGGAAGCCCAATCCCGCCACGATTGCACCGGCGCGGCCGCGGCGGAGCATGCCGAAGTAGCAGCACAGCTCGAACGCCTCCGGACCCGGCAGGGCCTGGTACACCGCGAGCACGCGGTTGAAGCGCTCGGGCTCGACCCAGCGCTCCTCTTCCACCAGTTCGCGGCGCAGCATGGCGATCTGGGCCGTCGGCCCGCCCCAAGCGAGCGCGCCGAAGCGCAGGAACCGGAGAAACAGCGTGCCCAGCCCCATGGGTGCGCCCGTGCTCGTTCCACCTGTCGCGGCACTGGGAAGCGGCTCGGGCATCGCCGGGATTTGTATCCCGTTCGTCACCCGGACGCGGGAGCGGAGCGTGTGCGCCCCCTCTGTTCGCGGTCTGTTCCAACGACTTCACTCGATCTTGACCGATCGGGCTTGACGAGCGGCGCTCGACGCCTAGCGTGAGAACCCGGTCGCGCTCGCTCGTCGAGCGCGGGGCGCGCGGATCTTCAACGCGTCCGACCGGGAGCCGACATTCCGACGGGCCTCGACCGCGCCCGGAGGGCGGCGCGGTCTTCGTCGCCACGGCTGCCGCTCTGGTGGCGTTTCTCGGGACGAGTTTCCGGTCGCCGCGCGGCGCCCGGGTTCGTCCGTGGGTTCCGAGGGCTGGATTCCGGTGGCCGGGGACACGAAAGGAGGCCCCTATGAGGGCCAATCTCAACGCTGGTCGGCGTGTTCGCCTCGCCTTCGGCGTCGCCGCGCTCGTTGCCATGAGCGGCGCGGCGTTCGCCCAGCCCCTCGACCGTCGGGAGATGGCGATCGCCATGGAGTCGACGCTCGTCGACCTCGACCTCGCCGCCATCGGGTTCCACCACGGGCGCGACGTGGGGCGGAGCCTCAGTTACGCCTCCTACGTCGATGAGAGCGGGTGGCAGGGGCGGCTGTGGGGCACGTACTCGGGCCGCGATGTCGACGTGTACTACACCGGCACGATCGCGCCGCTCCGCTCGGCGCAGAACCAGTACGCCCTGTCCTACGTGAGCGAGTGGCTCATCGACGGCCGGGCCGGCTCCGGCTCTGGGGCCGCCACCTACTACGAGCCGGTCGATCCACGCGCCCCGGACTTCAACTTCAAAATCGATTGGCTCAACATGACCGTTTCGGGCGATGTGTCGGTCAGTTACGGCGTCGCCACCCTCACCCTCAGCGGGAGCAAGGACTTCCCCAACCACATGATGACGGTCAGCGGGGGCGCCGCGGTGCTCGACCTGCCGCTGCTCGGCGCTGCCGCCGACGCCAGCATCTCGCTCGAACTCGACCAACTGACCGGCGAGTACCGCTCGACGCTCAGCGCCCAGGTTCTGTTCGGGCTGATCGAGGCGCAGGAGGAGATCAACCGCGGGACCATCCGCAAACCGCGGACGCCCAATCCGCCGCCGCCCGTCCCGCCGCCGCGGTACCCGGCGAACCCGCCGACGCTGCCGTACCCGACGGACAGCGACCCCGGCCCCCTGCCCCCCAGCGGCGGGGCCAACACCAACATGATCGCGACCACGGTGCCCTCTCCCGGCTCGGGCCTGCTCATGGCGGTGGGGGGTGGCCTGCTGCTGGCCCACCGGCGGCAACGCCCGGCCGCGTGAACCAACGGACTGGGCACGAGGGAGACCCCCTCGTCCGATGCACGCCCCGAGGCGTCAGCCAGCGCCCCGGGGCGTCTTTGTGGCGCGGGAGGTGGACGAGACGCCGAAGGCCCGCGACCCTATCCTCACCCCGCCATGGCCATCGCCCCCTCGGAAGTCGTGACCCTGACCCGCCCCCCGATGAACGCGCTCGAGAGCGTGTACATCCCTGAGGTGCTCCGCGGCTTCGGCACGACCGTCCGCCACTTCTTCACCTCCTTCGGGCAGTCGAAGATCCCCGTCATCGGCGCCTCGAAGACCACCCGCGCCATGCAGTACCCCGAGGAACGACGCGAGGACATGCCCGTGCTCGACGGCGGGATGGAGAAGTCCAACTTCCGCGGCGTCCACCGCCTCAACCGCGACGAGCAGGGCCGCGTCAAGTGCGTCGCCTGCATGATGTGCCCGACGCTGTGCCCGGCGCGGTGCATCCACATCGTCGCGGGCGAGGCCCCGTGGGAGGACCGCGAGAAGTACCCGGTGAAGTTCGAGATCGACGAGCTCCGCTGCATCTTCTGCGGCATGTGCGAAGAGGCCTGCCCCGTCGACGCCATCGAACTCACCCCGGAGTACGACGTGGTGGGCCTGTCGCGCCAGGAGATGGTGTTCGACAAGGAAAAACTGCTGAGCGTGTACGACCTGACGATCAGCGCCAAGCCGATGTGACGGAGGGGGCGCGATGCGCGATGCGCCGTGCCTTCGGGTGGCGTGCTCACGTCCTCGTGAGCATGCTGATGATCGCCCTGGCACCGCGACCGGCGATTGCTCCTGCCAACCCAAAGAAAAACCGGCGTCCCTTGGAGGGAACGCCGGCGGTGAACTGGCGGTGATCGAAGGCTGACTTCAGCGGCGCCTGCGGAGGCCGATGAGGCCCGCCACGCCCGCCAGAGCCGCGGCCCCGGGGGTGGGGATGATGTTCACGCCGATCACCATCTTGTAGGTAAAGGCGTCGGTGTGCGGCTGGCGGGTGTCTGCATCGATGCCGTCGAAGACGGTGATGTCGGAAAGCGGGCCGCCGCGGAGCGGGATCTCGGCGAAGTCCCAGTCGTCGTAGCTCGACAGGCCGATGTAGTAGTCGCCGGCGGGGAGGAACACGCCGAGCATGGGCATCAGTTCCAGGCCGCTATCGTCGTCAAAGGCGACGGTGATGAAGTCGGCGTTGAGGATCTGCAGGATGCCGTCGTGCGCCGGGCCCTTCGGCGGGCCGGGCTCGCCGAAGATCGGCAGCGTCGGGTTCATGTCGAACACGGTGATGCCGATGAACGCGTCGGCGGGGACGGAGAACCGGAAGAAGTCGACGTCGCCGGGGATCACCCTGTCCGGCTCGTCGTTGGGGACGCCGGGGGTGATGGTCCCGTCCACCGCGACGCTGCCGCCGAAGCCGGTGAAGGCCCCGAGGTCGTTCGCGGTCGAAGGGGTGTTGTTGACTTCGGACTCGAAGAAGATCCCGGCGCTGGCGACGGAACCCGCGAGCGCGACGAGCGCGCCGGCGCAAAGTGAACGCATCAACATCTCTGACTCCTGTGCGACGGATGAACCACATCCCGCGGCTGTGCGACCGCTGGTCCGTCAAACCTAGCACGGGATCGAGGGAAAGCAACCGGCTGGGGCTGAGCACGACAGCAAACCCGCTGGAACCAACCGGCGCCCGGTGTTATCGGACGCGATTCCCGCTTTCGTCCGGCTCACGTCAGTTCGCGGTCGCCCATCCACAGGTCGCGGAGTTCCAGGCGGCTGGAGATCCGCAGTGCGCGGTAGACCTGCTTCACGTGGTCGTGCACCGTGTGGATGCTCCGGTGGATCTTCTTGGCGATCTCCGCTTCCGTGAACCCTTCGGCGAGCAGGGGAAGCACGGGCCGGCAGGCGGCGGTCACCTTCAGGGTGATCGCTTCACGGATGGCCTCGAGGTGAATGAACCGTTCCCGGTACGCGGCGGCCACGCCCGGCCCGACGGCGCGGAGCACGCGGATCAGGCCCGGCGTCGCGTGCCAGCCTGCGTCGAGCCCCTGGACCTCGATCACGAGCCAGCGCCGACGGTTCGACGCGACCGACGTCTCGACAACGCAGCGGGCGAAATCGCTCACGCCGAGCAGACGGCAAAGCGCGTGGTAAGCCGACCCCGCCCAGGCGCCTTCCGCGATCAGTTCCGACCTGGTCAGGCACAG
>JAFLCM010000459.1 GCA_017303565.1 Planctomycetota bacterium | reverse complement strand
GCGCCGGCCCTCCGCGGCTCGGCGGTCTTCGCCCCGCCCGCCGAGCGCGTCAGCACCAACCTCGGCGGCATGAACGTCGGGCACGGGACCACCTGGTGGCTCGTCATCCTCGCCATCGTCGTCGGGACGCTGATCCTCGAGGACATGACCCTCATCGCCGTCGGCCTGCTCATCGCCGACGGGCAGATCGACCCCTTCGTCGGCCTGGCGGGCTGCTTCGTCGGCATCGTGTGCGGCGACCTGGGCCTGTGGACCCTCGGGCGGTTGCTCGGGCGCCGACTGCTCAAGTTCCGCCTGTTCCAGCGCTTCGCCCCCGAGTCCGCGCTCACGCGCTGGGGCGACATGCTCGACAACCACATGGGCAAGGCCATCTTCCTGTGCCGCTGCATCCCCGGGACGCGGATGCCAACGTACATCGCCGCCGGCATGCTGGGGCGCAAGTCGGGGCAGTTCGTTTTCTGGGAGTTGATGGCGGTGTGCGTGTGGGCGCCGGCGCTCCTGATCGCCGCGGCGTTCGTCGGGCCGAAACTGCTGGGCGTCTTCCGCGAGGTCTTCCACGGTCCGATCGCCATCGTGATCGCGCTGGTGGTGCTGTTCTTCGTCATCCGGGCCCTCAGCGCCGAGGCGACGTACGAGGGCCGCCACAAGAACAAGGCCGGTCTGCAGCGCCTCTGGCGTTACGAGTTCTGGCCCGCGTGGGCGCTGTACCTGCCGGTGGCGCCGACCATCCTTTGGAACGCGCTCCGCCGCGGGCCCATGTCCTTCACCTGCGTCAACCCCGGCATCGAGAACGCCGGAGGCTGGATCGGCGAGTCCAAGAGCCTGATCCTCCGTTCGCTGCTCGACCGCTCGCTGGGCGAGGCCGCGTGGGAGAAGGCCCGCATCGCCCCGTTCGTCTACATTCCGGGCGGCCCGGACGCGGCCACCCGTGCCGCCGTCGTCACCGACGCCGTTCGCTCCAACCCCTCGTTGGGCGGGTACCCGGTGATCCTTAAGCCCGACCTGGGCCAGCGCGGGCACGCGGTGAAACTCGCCCGCGGTGACGCGGACGTCCGCGCCTATTTCGAGACGATGACGCGCCCGGCGATGGTGCAGAGATACGCCGACCTGCCCTGCGAGGTCGGCGTGTTCTGGACCCGGCGCACCGACACTGCCGCGCCGATGGACGAGCGCCCGGGGCGGGTGTTCTCGATCACCAGAAAGACCTTCCCCGTCATCGAGGGCGACGGCGTCCGCGCCCTCGACCACCTTATCTGGGACCACCCGCGCTTCCAGATGCAGGCGCCCGTGTTCCTGGCACGGCTCGGCGCCGCCGCCGAGCGTGTGCCCGCCAAGGGCGAGATGGTGCCGCTGGGCCGCTCGGGCAACCACTGCCAGGGCGCCATGTTCACCGACGGCGCGGACCTCATCACGCCGGAACTCTCCGCCGAGATCGAGCGGATCGCGCAGGCCTTCCGCGACGAGCAGGGGAGGCGCCTCGACTTCGGACGATTCGACCTCCGCTGCCCGAGCGAGGAGCACCTCCGCCGCGGCGAGGGCCTGCTCATCGTCGAACTCAACGGCTCGTCCAGCGAGTCCACAAACCTCTACGACCCCGGTCGCAGCCTGCGCTGGGCCTTGAGCGTCCTGCGCGCCCAATGGCGCACGCTCTACGCGCTCGGGCACGCGCGCCGGCGCGAGGGCGTCCGCCCGACGCCGCTGTCCACACTGGTGCGGGCGGCGCGGACGTTCTTCCGCGGCCTGCCGGGCTCCCGCGTCTCGGACTGACGCTCCTGCGCTTTGCCGGTCAGCCCCCGGCTCCCTTCACCGAGGCGATCCACGCTTCAACTTGGCGCGTCAGCACGTCCAGCGGCACCGCGCCCCGCCCGAGCAGCGCGCGGTGGAACCCGCGCACGTCGAAACGATCGCCCAGTTCCTTCTCGGCCCGCTCGCGAAGGGCCCGGATGTGCAGTTCACCGAGCTTGTACGCCACCGCCTGGCCCGGCCAGGAGATGTAGCGGTCCACCTCCCGGTCGATGTTCTCCGATGTGAGCGCCGAGTTGTCGTGCATGAACGCTACGGCGCGGTCGCGGCTCCAGCCCCTCATGTGGATGCCCGTGTCGACCACCAGCCGCAGCGCCCGCCACATCTCGTAGTTGAGCCGCCCGAAATCGTCGAAAGGGTCGGTGAACAGGCCGCGCCCCGTGGGGTTCGTGGCGCTCCGCGCGTCCTCGCCCATCTCCTGCCCCAGCCGCTCGGCGTAGAGCGCCCAGCCCTCGACGAACCCGGTGTACCCGCGCCCCGTCCGCCACTCGTGGACGTTCGACAGTTCCTGCGCCAGCGCCACCTGGAAGTGGTGCCCCGGCACCGCCTCGTGCAGCGTCAACGGCAGCACGTCGTAAAGCGGTCGCTGGTCGAGGCGGTACGTGTTCGCCACGAAGAACCCCGCCTGCCCGTTCTGCAGCGACCCCGGGTAGTAGTACGCCGTGGGAGAGCTCGGCGCGATGAACCGGGGCATCTCGCGCACGCCCCACGTGAGTTTCGGCAGGTCCTCGAACAGCCGCGGCAGTTCCGCGTCGATGCGCTTGCCCGCCTCGCGGTACGCGGTCAGGAGCGCCTCGGCGCTCGCCGGACGGAACCGCGGGTCGGTGCGGAGGTGAGCGACGAACGCCGCGAACAGCGCCGCATCTTCCGCGCCCTCGGGGCCCTTGAAGCCGCTGCGCCCGATCACCTTCATCATCTCGGCCCTGATCCGCGCCACCTCGCTCAGGCCCGTCTCGTGGATCTTG
>JAFLCM010000458.1 GCA_017303565.1 Planctomycetota bacterium | reverse complement strand
CGGCCGACCAGGCCCTCGATGCCCGAGGCGTCCACGGGGCCGAAGGCCTCGTCGTCGAGCACGTAGTGCCACACGCGGCCCTTCGCGGCGGCGCCGAGCGCATCGTCAGACGGGCGCTGATCGGACTGCTCAGGCGGCACCGACGCGCCCCCTCTCACGCACGCGCCCAACCACGCGCGAAGCGGCCCGCTTCGCCTCCGCCTCGTCAACCTCGGTCGGCACGATCAGACTGAACATGCTGCCGCGCCCGGCCTCGCTCACCAGCTGGATCTCGCCCTGGATCAACTCGGCGAACTCCTTCGCGATCGCCAGCCCCAGGCCCGTGCCCTGGTGCTCGCGGGTGCGGCTGCCGTCGATCTGCGTGAACTTCTCGAAGACGAAGGCGTGCTGGTCCTTCGGGATGCCCGGCCCGGTGTCGAGCACGCTGACGCGGACGCGGGTCACGCCGTCGGCCCCGTGGAGCTGCTCCGCCCGCAGGGTGACGGCGCCGCTCTCGGGCGTGAACTTCACCGCGTTGGAGAGGAAGTTGAAGACGATCTGCTCGAACTTCTTGACGTCGGTGCGGATGACCAGCGCGCGGGCCGCATCCGCGTCCCCGCCGGCCCCGGGCGTCTGGATCACCAGCCGGATCGACTTCTTGTCCGCCAGCGGCTTGATGAGGGCGCCGAGGCCCTCGCACGCCGAGGCCACGTCGAGCTCCTGCACCGAGACCTCGATGTTGCCCGCCTCGATGCGGGCCATGGCCAGAAGGTCGTTGATCATCTCCAGCAGCGTGCGCCCGGCCGAGAGGATGTTGTTCAGGTACTTCTGGCGGCGCTCGATGCGGTCGGGATCGCTGGCCCGCGCGGGCGCCTCACGTTCGGCGCTCGCGCCCTCCTGCAGCAGTTCCGCGAAGCCGATGATGGCGTTCATCGGCGTGCGCAGCTCGTGGCTCACGCGCGCCAGAAACTCGCCCTTCAGCCGCGCCGACTCGAACAGCGACAGGTTGCGCTCGGCGAGCTTCGTCAGTTCGAGGTCGAGGCTCTTGTTCACGCCGCGCATCGCCTGCTGTTGCGACTGCAGGTCGGTGAGCATCAAGTTGAAGGCCTCTGCGAGTTCTTCGAACTCGTCGCCGGTGTGGACGTCGGCGCGGATGCCGAGGTCGCCGCCGCGGACCGCCTCCGCCGTCTCCCTCAGCTGTCGGACCGGGGCGAGGATGATCCGCGAAGTCACGAGGTAGAACGCCAGCACGCTCAGCCCGCCCGCCCCCACGGCCAGGACGCCCAGGAGCACGCGGTCGATCCAGAGGATCGAGCCGGCATCGGGGGAGGTCCGCTCGACTTCCAAAACCCCGGCGCGCTGGCCCTCGCCGTTGAACACCACCTTCGCCACGCGGAACACCCGGGCCCCATTCTGCTTGGCGAAGGCCTGGTGCTCGGCGGCGGCCCGCTCGTTGGGCTTCACGGTGTCGAACTTGCGCCGCGCCTCGGACGCGAACCCGCCGGCGTCCGACGCCGCCCGCGCGTCCCACTCGAACCACGGGGTGTAGCGGACCCGCGCCGACGCGCCGTCGGCCTCCTCGACGCTCCACGAAGCCGTGACGCTGCGCTGCGCCTCGGTCGCCACATGGGCCCCCGCCCAGAACCGGGCCATGTCGCGCGTCGCCGACATCTGGCTGTGCAGCCCGACTTCTCCCACGCGCCACCACAGCAGACCGGCCGCCAGCGTGGCGATCACGACGACCACCGCACCGAACACCAGAAGCGACTTGTCGCCCAATGAGACGCCGCGTCCGAACATGGCCCCAGTGTAGGGGCCGACACCCCCGCCGCTACACTCGGCCCTGATGTTCGACTTCGCTTCCAAGCGTGTGACGGTCATGGGGCTGGGCAACTTCGGCGGCGGGCTGGGCGTGACCCGCTGGCTGGTCTCTCAGGGCGCTGACGTGCTCGTTACCGACGCCTCGCCGCCTGAGAAACTCGAGTCCGCGCTCGCCGAACTCAGGCCGCTCATCGACGCCGGCGAGGTCACCACCCGCCTCGGCGAGCACAACGTCTCTGACTTCACCGGCGCCGACGCGGTGATCGCCAACCCCGCGGTCCCGATGCCGTGGGACAACCGCTTCCTCCGCGCCGCAAGGGCCGCGGGTGTTCACGTCACCACGGAGATCCGCCTGCTCGTCGAACGCCTCCCCAGCCGCGACAACGTCATCGGGATCACCGGCTCGGCGGGCAAGAGCACCACCACCGCGATGATCGCCCACGCGCTGAAGGCGATGAACGAGCCCGTGGTCGTCGGCGGCAATCTCGGCGGCTCGCTGCTGTACGAACTGGCGACCCTCACCACCCGTCACCGCGTGGTGCTTGAACTCTCCAGCGCCATGCTCCACTGGCTCGACGCTGGTGCCGATGGACCTGGTTTCTCGCCGCGCGTCGCCGTGGTGACCAACATCAAGCCCAACCACATCGACTGGCACGGGTCGTTCGACCACTACGCCGCGAGCAAGCGGGTGATCGCGGCGCACCAGCGCCCCGGCGACACGCTGATCCTGGGCGACGACTCGCCCGCGGCCCCGCCGGGATCGTGGCCGGAGGTCCCCGGCGTGTCGCGCCGCGCGCCCGCCCGGGCCGCTCCGGAGTTTGCGCTGCGCCTCCCCGGGAGCCACAACCGCCTGAACGCGGTGCTCGCGGCGGACGACTCGGGAGCCGCGGCCAGAGGTCGCGGTGGCGCAGCGCTCAAGCCTAGCGCGTTGGCGATCGTCGTCCACTCGGTGTCGCGTTCGCTGCGCAGGTAGTCGG
>JAFLCM010000457.1 GCA_017303565.1 Planctomycetota bacterium | reverse complement strand
GAACGGGCGTGGCTCTGCGTCTCCCGCGGGCTGGCGCTCCGGCCGGGCGACCCGAACTTTCGTCGGCTTCGCGCCCTGTACCTCGTCCGCAGGCTGAAAGCCGCCCTCGGACGGCTCTCAATGCGCCGCCGGCCCGCCCCTGAATCCCTCGCCGCCGCGCCCTAGCATTTCAATCACCCCGGGACCGGAACCTCGCGGCAACCGGGGCATCCGAGAACCCGTACCCCATGGGCGTCTCCGGGACGTCCGGTCGCCTCGCTCACGCACAGAATCCCCGCGCCCGAACCAACTCCGGACGGGGACGCGGCGCCCTGATTCAAGGAAAGAACAAATGAACCGCCTGAAGCCCCTTTTGTTGTGCATCGCCCTGCTGGCCGCCCTGCTCTCGGGCCGGACCGCCCGAGCCGAGGACGCCCTCGCCCAGGGCGAGTACGCCTCGTTCATCACCGGCACCAGGCTCGCACCCGGCGCCGTGACCAAGTTCGATTTCACGGTCACCACACAGGACACCGTTTACTTCATGTTCACGTCGACGCAGGTCGCCGACGCGTACATCCTGACCCCCAACGGCTTCCTCGCCTTCCAGGCGGGCACCGCGTTCTCGACCCCCGGCGGCTTCCGCAACCAGTCCGGGCGCCAGACCATCACGCTCGCCGCCGGTCAGTACACCGTGGGCATCAAAAACACCGGCACGAACGAGCTGTCCTACGCGTTCCGCGTTTCGAGCACGAAGCAGGTGCAGTCGGTCCGCGCCTCGGAGACCACCAGCGTGCTGCCCGGCGGACGCTTCACCAAGTCCTTCACCGTGAACCCCGGCGACAAGATGATCCTCCAGGCCGCCGCCCAGGGCCTGCAGGGCTACATCCTCGCGCCCAGCGAAGCCACCAAGTTCAAGGCCGGCCTCGCGTTCATCCCCGTCACCGGGCAGCCCATCCTCGAGTCTTTGCAGGGCGGCCTGGCCGGCGGCGAGCTCACCCTGAACGAGGGCACGTTCCACATCGGATTCGCCAACCCCACCGCTTCCACGCGCCCGGCCACCTTCGTCATCGCCGTCAAGAAGCCCGACTTCACCGGCGGCGGGCCGGTGAACCCGCCCTCGGACGTCGTCCCCTTCTTCGATTCCAAGACCGATGAGGGCGTGGGCGGCACGTTCGACGGCGAGACCTTCCGCACCCGCTTCAACAACCGCAACGCCTCGACCGCGCCGTCGTTCCTTGTCTCGGGCTGCACCGCCGGCCAGTTCGTCCGCGTCTACGCCTCGGGCGTGCTGATCGCCCAGGGCGTCGCCGGCGGCCCGCAACTCACCCTCAAGGCCAACGGGAAGGCCCGCCTCAACGACGGCACCTTCCCCATCACCGCCTCGCAGTTCAACGGCCAGACCGAGAGCGAGAAGACCGAGTTCTTCGACATGGTGATCGACACCGTCGCGCCCAGCGCCCCCGCCGACCTCGACCTGACCGACGACAGCGACACCGGGCCCTCCGCCGACGACAACGTCACCTCCGCCACCAACCTGACGTTCACGGGCACGTCGGAGCCGCTCGCGCGCGTGGTCGTTACCGCCAACGGGAAACTCGTCAACGTGTCGTCGGTGCAGGCCGACGAGAACGGCGACTGGACCATCACCGTCCCCGCCAGCCGCACAGGCAAAATCAAGTACGCCGCGGTGCAGCTCGACACCGCCGGCAACCAGTCGCGCCCGTCGGAGCCGCTGACGGTCGAAGTGCTCAAGCGCCCCAACCCGCCCGCCCGCCCCGCGCTGATCAAGGCCGACGCCGGCAAGACCGTCAGCGGCGCGGTGCAGACCACCAACCCCAACCCCACCTTCACCGGCAGCGCCGGCAAGGGCAACACCGTCACCCTCATCCTCGACGGGCAGGACACCCAGTCCGTCGTCGCCGACACCAAGGGCAAGTGGTCGATCACCCTGGATCAGCCCATCGTGCTGGGCGAGCACACCGTCGCGGTCAAGCAGATCGACCTCGCGGGCGGCGTCTCCAACAACAGCCCGACGCTGCGCATCCGGCTGATCGAGCCGCAGTAAGGGCCGCTCCGGCGATCAGAAACGCGAAAGGGCCGGCACGCCGCCGGCCCTTTTTCATTTCGCCCGTCCGGGAGCGCCCGCTCGTTCACGGGCCGCGGCTCACTTGCCCGTCCACGCCGCCCGCAGAGCCGCGTCGAGCGGATCGACCTCGATCTTCATCGCTTCGTTCACGCGGTCGATGATCGCCGCGCCGTCGGTCAGGTCCTGCGCGTTTCCGGTCTGCTGGCCGAGGTACATCAGGAGCAACCCGGCGTCACGGGCGATGAGCGTGTCCAGTTTCGCACGGGCCCGGAGCTGGGCGCGGACCGTGTCCAGCCGCTGGCCGCGGGGCAGGAGTTCCGGCGCGTACTTGGCCGCGATCAGTTCCGGGTAGGCACGGAAGGTGTTGCGCAGGTTCAGCGCCGCCGACAGGTACATCCCCGCGGCGATCTGGGCGTGCACGCGGCCCGCCGCCGCCATGGGGTCGCCCTCGCGCAGCGCCAGCGCCGACGCGAAACGCTCCTCGGCGTCGAACCACCGGCCCTCGGCCAGCAGTTCCTGGCCCTTGGTCATGTGGTCCTTGAAGATCTGGTTGTCCGCCTCGGTGGGAGCCAGCGCGGAGATGACCTTCGGCTCCGTCAGAAGGGCCTTGGCCTTCTCGGCGAAGTCGCCGTCCTGGAACTGACCGACGATGTCCACCACGCCTTCCAGGCTGTCCCAGGGCTGGTCCGGGTTGAAGTTGGCCACCAGGTTCAGTCCGGCACCGATG
>JAFLCM010000456.1 GCA_017303565.1 Planctomycetota bacterium | reverse complement strand
GACGACCTGTTCTTCCGCTCCGGCGGGGCCGGTGGGGTGGCGCTCTTTCCAGGCGAAGTTGTGGTGGTTCTCGACGCCGGCGATGACCTCCGCGCCGAGGGATCTCGCGAGGTGGCGGTGGATGAGGGCGTGGTTCGCGGAGGCGTAGCGGCCCATGAGTTCCATGGCGGCCCAGTATTCGCGGCCTTCGGCGGCGTCGAGGTCGAGCCAGGAGAGGTGCTTCTGCTTGGGATCGATGTCGTGCTTGCGGCGGTCGATGGCGAGCTTTGAATAGAAGTCGCAGACCTGGGCGCCCGCGCCGCGGGAGCCGGAGTGCGAGAGCAGGGCGACGTAGCGGCCCGGGGCGGGGAGGGCCGCGCTGGCGGCGTCGAGGACTTCGAGGACGCCGAACTCGACGAAGTGGTTGCCGCTGCCGCTGGTGCCGAGTTGCCCGGCGGCTTTGTCCTTCATGCGGGCGGTGACGGGGGAGACGGTCCAGTCGGCGTCCATCACCTCGTGCTCGCGGCGGTGGCGGCCCTCGAAGGCGCAGCCCGCGCCCCAGCGGGTCTCGGCCTCGATAGCGCGGGTGAGGCGCTGGAGTTCGTGCTCGTGCTCGAGGGCGTGGAGGGGCAGGTCGAGGACGCTGAGTTTCATGCGGCAGGCGATGTCGACGCCGACGGCGTAGGGGATGACGGCGTTGCGGGTGGCGAGGACGCCGCCGATGGGCAGGCCGTAGCCGACGTGGGCGTCGGGCATGAGGGCTCCGGCGGCGGTGACGGGGAGGCGCATGGCGCTCGACATCTGGTCGAGGGCGGCTGGTTCGATGTTCTTGCCCCAGTTGGGGAAAGAGGGCGCGGCGGGGTTGGGCGGCTGGTTCATGGGGGCCCCGGGGATGGCGAGGTGGATCGTGACTCGCGGGCAGATGGCGCTCGTTCGGTCGGCGGGCCGAGAGATTACGATGGCAGAGGGGTGGACGGGTCCGAAATCGCGCTTCTCGGGCGGGCGGCGGGAACCGGCGGTGTCTCACGGTCGGATCGGAGTTGGCATGGCGAACGCACTTCCTCGCGATGTCCCGGCGGCGAGCGCTTCGGAGAGTGTTGCACGGGAGCCGCTGACCGCGTGCCCGGACTGCCGCGGGAGCATCGTGGGGATCACGACGGGCAACTGCCCGGCGTGCGGGGTGAACATCATCTCGGCGATCCGGCGCCATGAGAGCAACCACAGCGTGCGCGTCGAGGGGGCGGCACGGTACCGGCGTGCGCTCGTGCTGGCGCTGCTGGCGTACGCGCTGCTGGCGGCGGTCCTGTTCATCGGGGGCGATCCCGGCGATGCGGCGTGGTTCGTGAGGCGGCAGCTGTTCTTCGTGCCGATCGCGTGCGGGCTGTGGTGGGTGCTGTGCACGCTGTGGATCGGGTTCGATCAGCCGCTGGTCCTGTCGTTCGTGCGGATCGCGGCGATCACGGCGGTGGCGGACACCGTCGGGTTCTTCATGTGGTGGGTGCCGATCCTGTTCTTCAACCAGTTGGCGGTGGCGATGGCGTTCGTGGTGCTGATGCTGCAGTGGATGGACGACCTCGAACCGCAGGAAGCGGTGGTGACGGGGTTCCTGCTGGGCGCGGTGCGGTACATGGTGCACATCGGGCTGGCGCAGGGGGAGGCGGCGTAGGGCTCGGAGCACAGAACACACAGCCCAGATCACAAAGCACAGAGTACGGCGATTGAGCCGCGGGGTTGTGTTCGCCGTTTGGCGCGCTGGGCGGCACTGACCCGGGGACGGGTCAGTGGCACGTTCAAGCCTGAAGACTCAAGACTCAAGACTCAAGCCGGTTTCAACCTGCTTTCGAGCCGGCGAAGGCGGTGGCGACTCGGCGGGCTTCGTCGGCCTTGGTGGTGTCGGTGCCGCCTCCCTGGGCGGCGTCGGGGCGGCCGCCGCCCTTGCCTCCGACGACGGCGGAGGCCTCGCGGACCCAGTCGCCGGCCTTGAGGCCCTTGGCGACGAGGGGGGGCGGGACGCTGGCGACGATGGTGACTTTCTTCTCGGCGTCGTCGGCGCTGATGAGCATGATGGCGCTGTCGGGGCGTTTGGCGCGGACGGCGTCGAGACCGGCGAGGAGGGCCTCGCGGTCGCTGCCGGCGTGGAGCATCTCGACGATGTTCTGGGGCTTCAGGATCTTCGCATTTACGGGCGCTGGCGTGCCCGGAATGACGACGTCGGGGCGATATCCGCGGCTGCTGGCGCGAAGCACCACGCCGGCGTCCGCGAGCAGGGCCTGCACGCCCTTTTCCATACGTCCCTTCGGAAAGGCGAGCTTGATCGAGTTGCCGGGTGCGGGTGACATGTCGGCTCCTTTACGGCGGACTGGGCGGGTCTGTGGTGCAATTCGTGATCGGGCTTGGTGGTCGGGCGCTGGTCGGAAGTGTGGATTCGGGACATGGACAGGGACAAAAAGCACAACGCCGGTCTCGTTTGAGGCCGGCGTCGGTGAATGCCTGAGGTCAAATCAGGTCACGCTTACACGGCCCCACGGATCGCGTGGTGGTGGTGCTTGGCGTGATGGTGGCGAGAGCTGGTCACAAATGAAGTCTTGGCGCGTCGGCTCGCGGGGTCAAGCCCCGCCCACCTTGAGGCGGATTGATGCGTCGATGTGCGAACACCGCCGACAAGCATGGACACCGGCGTCCGGATGCGTCGCTTGGTCCGGCGTGCATCGGCCGATACACTCGGCCGGTGCGACGCGCGTTCTCACTGATTGAGTTGCTCGTGGTTATCGCGGTAATCGCGATCCTTATCGCGATTCTGCTTCCCACGTTGGC
>JAFLCM010000455.1 GCA_017303565.1 Planctomycetota bacterium | reverse complement strand
GCGGCGCTGATCGACTCCGAGACGGGGCTGTGCCCGATGCTGCCGCCGTTCTGGCCCAACGCTGACCGGACGGCCGAGTTGGCGCGCTCGCTCGTGTCGGTTGGCGCCTCCGGCGGGGCTCAGAACGCGGGTGAGGCGGAACTGCGCCGGTGGTTCGCGCGGGCGGCGGCGCTCGACGCCCGTGCCGAATCGTTGCCCGAGGCGGGGTCTTCGGACGCAGGCTCGGGCGGGAAGGGCGCGGCCTTCGTGGCGACTTTGGTGAAGGCGCGAGACCCGGACGCGTCGGCGCGGCGTGCGGCGCGGGACCGGCTGTTGAACGAACTGTCCGCCGACCCGGACACGTGGAAGGAAGCGTGGCGGCGCTTCGCGCTCGGGCGGTCGTACCTGATGGAATCGAGCGCCGACGACCGTGCCGAGGGGGTGGTTCACATGCTGCACCTGCCGGCGCGGTTCAGCGCCGTGCAGCCGTACCTGTCCGGGCTGGCGGCGGTGGAGGCGGCGGTGGAACTTCGCTCGATGGACGGGCCTTCGCGGACCGCGGCGGAGCAGATCGTCGCAGACCTCACGCAGCGCGAGCCGTTTCACCCGGCGCTGCGCGTTCTGAACGCGGCGCCGGCGGGACGCCCGGCCGGCACTCAGGAGGGCGGACGCTGATGGGCCGCTCGCGCTGGGCACTCACGCTTTTCTCGCTGTTGGCGATCGGCGGCGCGGCCCCCGCGCAGGCGGAGAACCCGACGCTCCCGACACTGCCGACGAAAGGGGCGCTCGACAACGCCGATGAGCAGGCGGAGCAGTACCTGCAGTCGCTGGGGCTGAGCCGGCTCTTGGCGAAGCACCTGGAGCGGAAGATCGCGTCGGCGCAGGGGGCGCGACGGCTGGAGATCGCGGACCGTCTGGCGGAGGTGTACGCCCAGATCCTGAGCGAGACCGACGACCCTGCGGAGCAGGACCGGGTGGAAGCGGCGGCGCGAGCGCTGCTCGACTCGATCCCGCAGGCGGACTCGCTGGAACTGCGGCTGGGGCTGGCGCGGGCGGCGTACACGCGGCTGGAGCAGAGCGCCGAGAAACGCCGGATCCGGGCCTTGCCCGAGGCCGACGCGGGCGCGCTGGCGCGCCGGTTCGACGACGTGGCGGCCCGCTTCGAGGACATCGCCACCACGGCCAACGCCCGCGTGCAGGAGTTGGAGCGCCAGGAGACGGCGGCCAAGAGCGACGAGAACCTGATCGCCACCGCGCTGGCGGGCGTGCGCCGCCAGCGCTCGCTCGCGCACTACCTCGCGGCATGGAGCCTGTACTACGCCGCGGAGACGGATCCGAAGGGCCGCGAGCAGGCTGCGGTGAGGGCGATGCGGCATCTGTCGTGGGTGCTGGGCGCGGAGCGGGCGGGGTTCGAAGCGCCCAAGCCCGAGCAGGTGCGCGGAGAACTCCTGCAGTACGAGCACGTGGCGCGGGCGGCGCTGGGGATGGCGGTGTGCCGTTCGCTCAACAACGAGCCGGACGAGGCGCTGAAGTGGCTCGACCTGGTGGAGGGGACCTCGCCGCTCGCCCCGGGCGTCCGCGAGCAGATGTTCGCGCGGCGGGCGTCCATCCTGGCGCGTGCGCAGCGGTGGTCGGGCGTGCGAGAGATGGTGGAGGTGCGCCGGCGTGACCCGGTAGACCGCCCGGGCCTGGAGCCTGTGCCCGTGCCGTTGCCGCCCTTGGAGGCCCGGCTGATCGCGGTGCTGGCGATCGAAGCGCCCGCGCCGAACGAGGTGTCGCGGGGGTTGATCGTCACGGCGCTGTCGGACCTCTTGTCCCGCAACGAGCCGGGACACCTGCTGGAACTGGCGTCGGCGTACGGGGTGGAGCGGCTCGCGTCGACGGGGTTCGTGGGGCACCAGGTGCGGGCGCTGCAGCTCTACGCGCAGGCCCGCGAGGCCCACGCGCAGGAGAACGGCGCCCGCGAACCGATGAAGGGCGAGGAGGGTGTTCGAAAGTACAAGGAGGCGGCGGCGCAGTTCCGCCTCGCGCTCGACGCGCCCGACCGCGCGAGTTTCAGCGCCACGGTGGGAACCACCCGGATGCTGCTGGGGCTGTGCTGGTTCGGCGCGGGCGGCGAGAGCGGGGGGGCGGGGGCGTCGAACCTGGCGCAGGCCGCCGAGTGGTTCGAGGCGGCGTCGCAGGCGTTCACCGACACGCCGCGCAGGCTGGACGCGATGTGGATGGGCATCCGGGCGCTCGACCTGCACCTGGCGAGCGCGGGCGCACCCGTCCAAGGGGCAGCGGCGCGTCGCGACGAACTGATCGAGCGGTACCTGAAGGAGGCCCCGCCGGGCGAGAGGACCACCTCGCTGCTCCTTCGCCGCGCCCAGGCGCGGGCGAAGCCAAGCGAGGCGGAGGTGCAGCGTCTGCTGGCGGTCTCCGCCGAGGACCCGCAGTTCCTGGCTTCACGGCGTCAGGCGGCGCGGATGGCGTACCTGCTGTTCCGCGCGGCGCCGCCGGGCGCCGCGCGGGAATCGGCGGGCCTGCGGTACGTGTCGATCGCCGAGCCACTGACGGCGATGGAGCGGCGCCGAGCCGAGACCGACCCGGTGTCGGCGCAAAACGCCGCGGCGCACGCGCGGCAGGTCTTGGACGTGCTGCTATCGTCGAGCGTTCCGGACGCCGAGCGGGCTGAGCGGGCGCTGGACGTGATCGCGGCGCTGTCGGGGGCGCGGCTGATCGACGAGGCGCCGTTCGCGTCGGAGCTGGCGCTGCGGCGGCTGCAGATCGCGATCGCCCGTGGGCGGTTCGACGCCGCGGAGCCGCTGATCGCGGAGG
>JAFLCM010000454.1 GCA_017303565.1 Planctomycetota bacterium | reverse complement strand
CTCACGACGATGCGGGTGATCCGCTCTGTGAGGTCCTTGATGGTTGGTGCGAGCGCACCGCCGATGGTGAACACACCCTGCTTGAGTACCTTCCAGAGCGTGCCCAGTGCGTCGTTGAGTTCCGCCGCGTCCCGGGCGGTCTCAGTGCTGACGGTGAGCCCGAGCTTGCGGGCCTGTTCCTGCATCTCATTGATGCCCGCGGCCCCGTCGGCCATGAGCGGCAGGAGCTTCGTCCCCGCCTTGCCGAAGAGTTCCATCGCCAACGCGACGCGGGCTGCGGGGTCCTGGATGCGGGAGATGCGATCGGCCAGGAGCTTGAACTGCTCGTCGGGGGAGAGCTTGGCCAGGTCCTGCACCGTCAGCCCGAGCCGCGCGAGAGCCTCGTTCGCGCCGTTGGAGCCTTGCGATGCCTCCGTAAGCGTCTTCTGCATGACGCGGAGGCCGTTCTCTAGCGTCTCCATGTCTGTGCCCGAGAGGTCGGCGGCGTAGCCGAGCTCGCTGAGGGCCTCAACACTCACGCCCGTGCGGGCGCTCATCTTGTCGAGTGCATCTCCCGAGTCAGAGAAGGCCTTCGCGGTGCCGAGCAGCGCGGTGATCGCCGCGACACCGATGCCCGCCATCTTCGTGCCGATGGACCGCAGCCCCGCGCCGAAGGCTTCGAGCTTCTTCTGGGCCGCCTTGAGTCCAGCCGACAGCTTGTCGCTGACGCCCAGCTCAATGAAGGCTCGCCCGGCTCGGATGCCCCGCGTATCGGCCACGTGTAATCACCCTTTCTTGATCGAGTTCCGCCACAACAGCGGCAGGTTGGGCCGCTCCTTCTCGAGCGCCGGGGCCATGTAGGGCCGCGGCGCGATCTTGACCTTCTGCGATGTGAGCTTGCCGCCGCGCCGGCGGAACACGACGGTGTCGCCGCCGTACTCCAAGACATTCGGTGCCTCGCTCTTCTTGAACCCAACCGGCCCGACGACCACCGAGTCGTTGGGTTTGTCGTACCCGAACAGGATCAGCCGACGCAGGCTGCCCTCGTGCGAATAGGGCGGAGCCCCTGGCGGAGCCGAGCCCTTGCGTTTGCGGATGCTCGTCTTCGCCGCTGTGCGGATGAACGCGCCGGCCTTGCTGAGCACCTTCCGCTTGGCGTTGTCGACCGCCGCCATGACGACGTGGCGGTCGAAGAACATGTCCTTGATCCGCATGGTGATCACGCACCACTCCCCGCCCCCCCAACCGGACCGCCGTTCCCGCCGCCGGTGCCAACGAGGCCGCTGCCCTTCTCCAGGCCCTTGTTGAACGACGCCTCCTTCTCCTTGCGGAGACGGCCCGACCCGATGAACAGACCAACGATGCCGGTGAGCGCGGGCAGCGCCGGCCCGAGCACGGGCAGGCCCGCGACGGTCGGGCCCACGGTGTCGAGGGCCGAGAGCGTGAGTTGGCCGAGCAGCCCTCGGATCTCGCCAGCCTTCTCGATGTTGCCTTTCCATTGCGCCCCGGTCGTCTGCGTGAGGTTGAACCAGTTCTGGTACTCAACCTCGGCCTCGTTGAGGCTCAGCGTCGACGGCAAGCCGGTGGTCTGCTGGATCGTGTTGGGCGTCTTGACCTTGACGATGTCGCCAAGGTCGAGGCCAGCGCACGACGCGAGCACGAGCGCCAGCAGGATCAGGGCACCGAGATAGACGTAATGGCGGGTCGAAAGGCTCTTCATGCGCGAGTCTCCTTGGCGACCTCCGGCATGCGGCGGTCGATGAACACGTCTTTGAGGACCGACACGTCAACCTTGACGGGTCGCTGGGGCTTATGGAATGGGTCGAAGTCGGCGGGCTTGAGCAGGCGGGATCGCTTGGGGTCGCGGGCGGTGTTGGCCACCACGGACATGACGGCGGCGGCGATCGACCAGTCGTGGCGCTGGCGGCCGTCGAGCATGGCCATCAGCTCGCGGAGCGTCAGGGGCCCGGGGTCGAGGCCGAGGGCTCCGGCGCACTGGTAGATGAACTTCCAGGCGTCTCCGGCTCGGGGATGGGTGGTGCCATCCGGTTCACGAGCCTGTCCAACTCGCTCTCGCTGGTCAGCGTCTCGATCCGCTTCTCCGTCAGGTCGCGGGCCTTGTCCAGCACGCGGTTGGTGGCCTGGAGCACCCGCCCGAGGTTGGCCCGGTCCCTCGGGCTCGGGCAGAAACTGATGAGTTCATCCAGCACCGCACCCGTCGCGGCCTCGATGGCGTCTCCCGCCATCGCCTTGCCGAACTCCTCGTCGGAGACTTTGGCCGAGTCCGCCTCGGGCTTGCACACGGCGTACACCACGTCGCACAGGAGCACGGGGTCGCGGATGAGCTTCTCGATGAGCGTCCCCTCGATGACCTGCATGAGGTCGACGCCCGTGAGCCCGCGCACGCGCTTGAGCGTGGCGACGTTGATGTCCACCGTCCAGGTCCGACCCGCGTTGTCCTTGAACTGCCGCATCCGTGCCTCCGTGCTTAGCTGCCGATCCATGAGGGCGCCGTGGTCGAATACGTCACCTTCGCCGTCACCGACACCGTGATGGCCTCCTCGAGGGCCTCGCTGCGGCTGAAGTTGGTGATCGAGAAGTCCGCCTGCAGGCCCTGGCCCGCGGCCGCGTCGAGGATCTGCAGGCCGATGGGGTCGTTGTTGAAGAAGGCGTTCTTGATGGCGGTGAACCCGGCATCGCCGGTGTCCCAGACCATCTCGAACTCGACGCTCGCCTCCTTGAGCGTGGCGACCGTCGCCCGCCAGCCGTTGTTGGCCCGCGTGGTCACGTCCGCCTCGCCCGCTTCGAGGTTGAGCGTCACG
>JAFLCM010000453.1 GCA_017303565.1 Planctomycetota bacterium | reverse complement strand
CCGCAGGCGGTCGCCGACGCCACGCCGGCCCCGACGCTCAGCGAGCGCGTCGCCCAGACTTCCCCGGGCCCCGCGGCCGCACCGACCGCCGCCGCAACCAACGCGCCCCCGGGCGAGTCCCGCCGACAACTCATCGAATCCTCCACCTTCCCCGAAGTCCGCTTCGCCGGCCTTGGCGCCGGCAACGCCCAGAGCATCATCTACGTCGTCGACGCAGGCGGCTCGATGGTCACCTCCTTCCCCCGCGTGAAGGACGACCTCAAGCGCTCACTGTTCAAACTCTCGCCCACCCAGCAGGTGCAGGTGGTGTTCTTCACCAAGGGCGGGCGCATCGCCGCCCCGCACCCCGCCGACGCGAACGACGCCGTCAAGCCCATCCGCATGATCCGCGCCACCCGCGAGAACATCCGCGCGATCGCGAAGTGGATCGACGCCGTTTCGCCCGCGGGAACCGGCAACCCCATCCCCGCGCTCGAGACCGCCCTGGCCCTCAAGCCCGACGCGGTGTTCGTCCTCTCCAGCGTCATCCCCGGCATGGGCGAGTGGAAACCCGACCGCGCCCAGATCCTCGGACTCCTCGAAGAACTCAACCCCCGCGCCGCCGACGGGCGACGCCCCGTCGTCATCAAGACCATCCAGTACCTCGACGCCGACCCGCAGGGCATCCTCCAGGCCATCGCCGAGGCCCACGGCGGCAAGGACGGGTACAACTTCATCAAAAGAACCGACCCCGCGCCATAGTTTCAGCGCGCTCCCGGAAAGGACACGGATGTCGAGGCTGATGCCACTGGTTCGAACGCTGGTCATGGTCGCCGTTCTCGGCGCGTGCCTGTTCGCCCTCGCACCCGGGCTGATCGCCCGCGCGGACGCGCCGACCCCGAGCGCCCCCGCGCCCACGCTCACCTCTTCCCCCGCGCCAAAGGTCAACGCCACCAGCATGGGCGAGGCCTTCTTCATCATGCGCAACCCCCTGAACCAGCGCATCGAGTGGGTCGGCACCCTGCTCGTCTGGGTCCTAATCGCCCTCTCGATCACCTGCACCAGCCTCATCGGCACGCTGCTGTGGACCCACCGCCGCCGCGAGTACGTCCCATCCGCGCTCGTCGACGCACTCAAGGCCGCCTTCTACGACCGGCGAAACGACGCCGCCTTCCGCGCCCTCGCCGGCGACCGTTCCATGCTCGCCGGCGTCGTCGCCGCCGCGCTCCGACAGGCCCCGCACGGGCACCTCGCCATGATCCGCGCCGCCGAGCAGCGCGCCGACGAGATCAGCGTCCAGCGCCTCCGCTCCATCGAGGCCCTCAACGTCATCGGCAACGTCGCACCCATGCTCGGCCTCTTCGGCACGGTCTACGGCATCATCCTGAGCTTCCGCGAGATCGTCGCCAGCGGCGGAACCCCAGACCCCGTCTCACTCGCCGCCGGCATCGGCACCGCACTCGTCGCCACCTTCTGGGGCCTCATCGTCGCCATCCCCGCCCTCGCGTTCTACGGCGTGCTCCGCGCCCGCATCGACGGCCGCACCGTCGAGGCCGCCTCCGTCGCCGAAGAACTCCTCGCCTCCCTCAAGCCCGCGCCAGCGACGACCACCGCCGAAGCCAACGCCCGCTGAACCACGCCCGCCGACCCACCCCGCCGACCCACGCCAGCCGACCCACGTCCATGCGCAGCCCCGCAAGGCACCGACCCATCCACCTGCAGCCGAACCTCACGTCGCTCATCGACGTGGTGTTCCTGCTGCTCGTGTTCTTCCTGCTCGCGACCACGCTCGTCCAGGAGAACCGCGTCGAGATGCCTTTGCCCGCCTTCGACGACCGGCGCTCCGACAAACTGCCCGAAGGCGCCCGCCTGATCCTGAACGTGCTCCCCGCCGGCGACGGCGCCCAGCCCCGCGGCTACGCCATCGACAAGGACCTCTACGAGCCCACGCCCGACGGCATCGCCTCGCTCGGCGCGGCCCTCCGCGCAGCCAAGGCCCGCAACGAGAGCGTCCGCGTGCTCCTGCGCGCCGCCCGCGACGAACCCTACGAGAACGTCCACCCCGCCATGCAGGCCGTCACCCTCGCGGGCGTCTCCGCGGTCGACCTCGTCACCATCCCGCCCGAGGGCGAACTCCAGCGTCTCATGAGGGAAGCCGGCCTGGAGCACGCGCCATGACCTCGCCGCCCACCACCATCGTCGTCGGCCCCGACCCGGTGATCGACGAGGACGAACTCCCGCGCCGCCGCCGCCTCCGCCGCCCCGAGCCGGCGCCGCTCGTCCTGAACATAGTCTCGATGATCGACGTCATCTTCCTCCTGATGACGTACTTCCTGCTCACCGCCAAGTTCGCCACCCGCGAAGAGGCGTTCCCCGTCAGCGTCCCCGCACGCCTTGAAGGGGCCGCGAACGCGCCCGCCGACGACTTCTCCCTCCCCAAGACGCCGATCATCATCTCCGTCCGCTCCGCGCCCTCGGGACCGGTCATCGTCGCCGATGCCCCGGCCCTGCGCCCACCATCCGGCGCGGCGGGCTCCTACGACGAACTCGCCGCCCTCGCCCGGTCCGCCAAGGGCACGCTCCTCGCACTTGACCAGCGCTTCACGATCATTCCTGAGACGGGGACCCGCTGGGAGCACGCACTCGGCGCCCTCAACGCCCTCAAGCGCGCCGGCTTCGACAACGCCCGCTTCGGCGCTCCCTCTCGAACCCGCTGACGGATGACCCCCACCCGCCCCAGCCCGATCCTCGCACCCGCCGCCGCGGCGCTGCTCGCGCTCCACAACGGCGCTCCCCCCTCCGTTGCGCAGCCCACCCCGTCCGCGCCCG
>JAFLCM010000452.1 GCA_017303565.1 Planctomycetota bacterium | reverse complement strand
GCCGGTACATCCACGCCCGCAGCAGGTACGCGAAGTACGCCCCGCACAAGACCCCCAGCGCGTTCGGGCCCACCACCGTCACCGTCTCGCCGCTCGCCAACGGCACGTTCGTCAAGAGGTCCAGCAGCACGCCCATCAGCAGCGCGTGCCACATCGCCTGCCGCCGCCGCGCCCAAGCCGACACGAACGCCACCAGGACCACCGCGAAGTGCGGCGTCACGTCGTTGCTCCCAAGCTGGAACGCGTCGCGCAGCCCGACCTCCATCCCCAGGAACACCCACGACGCCACCCCGACGCTGATCCAGTTCACGGCGTGCCCCCCGTCCTCGGGACCGCCCCGCCGCCCCGCGCATCGCCCGGGAACTGCACGATCACGCTCGGCACCCGCGTCACGTCCAGTTCCGGGCGCACCACCACCCGCCGGTACAAGGGGTTGTCCGCCGGCTCCACGCGGATGACCCGACCGAGCACGAGCATCCGCGCCGCGTCGGGCCACGTCTCATCGTTGAGGCGCACCAGCATCCCCGGGTTGATCGCCGACGCCGCGCTCACCGCCACGTTCGCGTCCACCAGCGTGCCGTCACCCTGCGGGCGCAGCTGGCACCGCGGCAGCGCGCCCAGTTCCGCGCTCGTCACCGGCCCGTCCGGCGTCACCACCCCCACCACCAGCGCCGGCGAGAGCCGCTTGTCCGTCACCAGCCGGAACGTCGAGACGTTCGGTCGCACGTCCGTCGCGATGCCCACGATCTGCTCCGACTTCCGCGCCACCGCCACCGCCCCGGGCATCACGCCGTCGAGGCTCCCCCGCGAGAAATCCACCGTGCCCGATGACGGGTCGGCGCCCACCCGCGACGCCTCCACTCTCCGCACCCCCGGCAGACGCCCCCACGACGACCCGCCCTGCAGGTCGCGCACCAGCGCCTCGAGTTCCGCGTTGCGGTCGACCTCGCGCAGGTACAGCCACTTGAACTGGTCGCGCTGGCGCTCGATCTCCGCCGTCTCCTCCGAGGGCCCCTCGTTCGACCGCGCCGGGCGCAGCCAGCTCGACAGCGCCGCCATCGGGCCGCTCACCGGGCGGACGATCACGTCCACCGGGTTCCGCAGCGCCCGCACCCAGCCGGCGTACCGCGTGGGCAACAGCGACAGCAGCAGGCACGCCAGGATCGCCAGCGCCAGCATGTTCCGGGAGTTGACCAGGCCTCGGGTGGGCATCGGTTGGGCTTCAGCGCCGCGCGCTCACCGCTTCCCTCCCCCCGGCGGGCGAGCGCGCCCGCCTCATTCGTCCACGCTGCTCTCGATCGTGGCGCGCCACGCCTCGAAGTTCTCCAGGAACTGGCTCGTCCCACGCGCCACGCACGTCAGCGGGTCGTCGGCGATCACCACCTTCATCCCCGTCGCCTTCTCGATCACCACCCCGATCCCGCGGAGCATCGCCCCGCCCCCCGCCAGCGTCACCCCGTTCACCACCAGGTCCGCCGCCAGCTCCGGCTCAGCGCGCTCGAGCGTCCGCAAGACCGCCGCCGTGATCGCCCCCACCGGCTCCAGCAGCGCCTCGCGGATCTCCTCGCTGGTCACCAGCGTCTTGCGGGGCAGGCCCGACACCATGTCGCGCCCGCGAACCTCCATCGTCGTCTCCGGGCCGATCGGCGCCGCCGACCCGATCTCGATCTTCACCCGCTCGGCGGTCTGCTCGCCGATCACCAGGTTGTACGCCTTCTTCATGTGGCTGATGATCGCCTCGTCCATGTCGTCGCCCGCGACGCGGAGCGACTCGCACGCGGCGATGTCCGCCAGCGACAGGATCGCCACGTCGGTCGTCCCGCCCCCGATGTCGACGATCATGCTCGCCGTCGCCTCGGCGAACGGCAGCCCCGCGCCGATCGCCGCCGCCAGCGGCTCCTCCACGAGGTACACCAGCCGCGCCCCGGCCCGCTCGGCGGACTGCATCACCGCCTTCTTCTCGACCGCCGTGATGCCCGACGGCACCGCGATGATCACCCGCGGGCCCACGAAGCGGTGCCGACCGTTCACCTTGCGGATGAAGTACGACAGCATCGCCTCGGTGATGTCGAAGTCGGAGATCACGCCTTCCTTCAGGGGACGGATGGCGGTGATGGAGCCGGGGGTCTTGCCCAGCATCTCCTTGGCCTTCCAGCCCACCGCCTCGCCGTTGTTCAGGACGATGTTCGTGCCCTTGCGGACCGCCACCACCGAAGGCTCGTTGAGCACGATGCCCTCGCCCCGGACGGCCACCAGCGTGTTGCAGGTGCCCAGGTCGATGCCCATGTCAACGCTGAACCAACTGAGGAGGCTGTCGAGCAGCAAGGGGGACTCCGGGGCTCGGGAAAGAGCGGGGTGTCGAGGATCAGGATCGGGCGAAGCGGGACAGGAAACACCACAAACCCGGCGGTCGCCGGGGCTGGCAGGGCACTGTAGGGGACTTTATCGGATGATGGAGGGCGAAACGGGGAATCTGGCGGTGACGCGGCCCCGGCCTTGGTGGCATCCGGCTTTGGTGGCCCCGGTCTCCGACCGGGGTCGGTCTTTGGTGACCCCGGTCTCCGACCGGGGTCGGCGGCGGCGCGGGTGTGGCCTGTGTCTAAACGTGCCGGCATATGGGCGAACGTGCGCTGTTGTCAGCACGGCTCGGAGAGCCGTGCCACCGGGAGCGGCGCCATCTGGGTGGCCCCGGTCTCCGACCGGGGTCGGCGGCGGCGCGGGTGTGGCCTGTGTCGAGACCTCCCGACATGTGGGCGAATGTGCGCCTTCGTCAGCACCGCTCGGAGAGCGGTGCCACCAGGAGCGGCG
>JAFLCM010000451.1 GCA_017303565.1 Planctomycetota bacterium | reverse complement strand
TTGAATCCGGCTCGTGCGAGAGCGTCCTCGGCTCGCCGAAAGACCCGTACACCCGTGCCCTGCTCGACGCGGTGCCGGTCCCCGATCCGCGCCGGCGCCGGGCGCCTCAGCCGGTCGCCTCGCCCGCGTGACGGAGGGGCTTCCAAAGACTCGGCCCAACCACGCTGAGATCCAGCATCGTCAGGTACTCACTCAGCGGGACCTCCATTGCCCCGAAGCGCCGCGTGACGTTGGTGGTCATCTGCGTGTCGAAGAGCGTGTAGCCAAGCATCCGCAGGTGTTCGACAAGGACCACCAGCGCCGCCTGGCCGGCGCCCGTTCCGTCGAAGGGGTCGCGTGAGCCGTCGGCCTTCCGCGGCAGCGGAACGTGGAACATCGACTCGCCGAAGAACGCCGCCCCGATGCTAACGCCGTAGATGCCGCCAACCATCCGCGACTCGCGCACGCCCTCGTTGTTGTACGCCGTGACCCACGCCTCGACGCTGTGGGCGTGCCCGGCTGTGTGCATCGCGTGGTACCAGCCTAGGATGGTCGGGTTGATCCAGGTGCCGGGGTCGGTCAGGCCTTCGCGGTCCTCGACGCTCGGGGCCCGTGCCGCCGCGCAGCCCGCGACCACGAGGTCGAACGCGGTGTCGCAATGGAACTCGAAACGTCCTTGTCGGATCGACTTCCGCACCGTAGCGGGCACGTGAAAGCCAGGTTGCCCGGGCCGCTCCGGCTCCAAGGGCAGGATGCCCCGCGGATCGGGCCGGTAGAAGTGCACGTCCAGCCCGTCCGGCTCTCCCATCGGGAACGCGCCGTGCCGGTAGGCGTCGAGAAGCCCCGCGACGATGACCTCGTCCTGCAGTTCCGCCCGCGGCCTCTGCTGACCGCGCGGGGCCATCAGGCGGCCTCCAACGCTTCCAGCAGCAGGTGGATGAGCACCTGGTGCGCCTCCTGGATGTGCTCGGTCTGGTCGCAGGGGACCACGAGAGCGATGTCGCAGAGCGCGGTCGCCGGACCGCCGCCCTTGCCCAGCAGGCCCAGCGTCGTGACCGAGCGGGCCCGGGCCGCCTCCAGCGCCAGCAGCACGTTCCGGCTCGAGCCGCTGGTCGAGAGCGCGACCAGCACGTCGCCCTCCTGCCCGAAGGCGTCCACCTGGCGCGAGAACACCGCCTCGTACCCATAGTCGTTGGCGATGCACGTCAGGGCCGTAGGGTCGGCGTTCAGGCAGATCGCGGGGAAGGGCCTCCGGCTGGCCTTGTACCGCCCGACGATCTCCTCGGAAAGGTGCATGGCCTGAGCGGCCGAGCCGCCGTTGCCGCAGGTGAGCAGCGTCCCGCCGTTGCGCAGGCACGAGCGGACCGTCTGGCAGGCGGCCTCGATCAGTTGCGCGTCGCGGGACAGCGACGCCACCACCTCGCTGGCGCGGGCGATCCTCTCGGTGATGGCTCGGGCGTCGAAGGGCATGGGTCTCGGACCGCGGAGTCGGCTCGGCGATTGGGGAAACCCTGATTCTAGCCCATCCGCCCGCGCACGCTCCGAAACACCCCGCGGGGCTCCCCGAGCGTGCCCGAGGTGAATCCCTCCCGATCCATGCGTAGAATCTTGGCCCCCGTTTCCGGCGAACACCCGTTACCGGCCCGCGGGGCAACATTCGGGAGCGTAGCTCAGTCGGTAGAGCAACGGCCTTTTAAGCCGCAGGTCCTGGGTTCGAGTCCCAGCGCTCCCATTCGGATCGGCATCGATGTCCCCGCGCGGCGGGGCCAAGGACGGAACCCGCGGACCACCGGAGGAGCATCATCGACGTCATCGTTCTCCATGCCGCGTGGTCCAACGCGCACGCCTCCCGCGGCGGCGCCGGGGGCCTCGGCTCGTTGTTCATCTGGGGCGAAAAGGCCGCCGACGCGCTCCAACAGTCCGCCGGCCTCGGAACACTGACGGCGTCGCTGGCGACACATGAGGACCTTCGCCGCGCCCTGCAACTCGCGGGCCTGGCGGGCGCGGAGTGCCGCGACGCCGCGGTGACGCTGAACCTCCCCGCGGAGAACGACGCTGCGACATCTCCCATACCCAGCGACCGGATCACCCGCTGGGTGGGCGGCCCGGGCCAGGGTGCCGTCGAAGGCGCGGTGCTCAAGGCCTTCCAGGCCCCCGCGCTGAAGGTCGCGGCCCTCGACGTTCCGGTGGTTCTCGACGCCGTCGAAGAAGCCGGGCGCCGCGACGACGACGCCCTCGTCGACGAAGAGTCCGGCCACCAGCAGTCCCGCGACCTGCACCTGATGGCTTCGGACTCGGTGCGGTTCTATGCGGCGGCGGCACGCCTGGCGCGGGCCCTGCTCGCCGAGCAGCGGTTCGTCCCCATGGCCGAGCAAGACCAGGCCAACCCCCTCGACCCGCCGCGGGCCCGTTGGCGGGCGTGGCTAAACGACGACGCGACCCTCCAGCGGGTGGCGCTCTTGCTTTCGGCGATGCCGCCTTCGGCCCGCGCCGTCGTGGACACGCTGCGTCACCAGCCGGTGGCGATCCTGAGCGACCTGTTCTCCGCCGTTGTCGATTCATGGGCCCGTCGCGCCCTCCGCGCTGAGAACATGGTCGATGCGATCGAGGGACGCGACGCCGGCGTGGACCCGCACGTCGGCCTGCTCTCGGGCCTGCTCGACGGCGCGCCCGAGTTCCCCGCCGAGCCCGCCCGCCGGTTCCAGATCCCCCGCGCCGTCCGCCGCTGGATCGGAAACCTCGAGGAGCGTGGCGCCAGCGGCCAGTGGCGCCTGTGCCTGAAACTCACCGAGCCGCTCTCGCTCACGGGCCTGAAGGACCTCGCCCCGCCCTCCG
>JAFLCM010000450.1 GCA_017303565.1 Planctomycetota bacterium | reverse complement strand
AGCGGTGCAGCGTCACCGTCTGGTTGCCCGAGTCCGTCCGCGCCTGAGACAGGTGCAGCCGCAGGCTCGCCGAAACGATCGTCGACCCCGGCGGGATCAGCGACAGGTCAAACCGCACCAGCGCCCGACGCTTCTGCCCGTTGTTCGTCCGCCCCGCGAAGATGTGATCGCCCGCGCCGTTGCTGGCACCGCCCAGCACGTCCTCATAGATGGTGTTGTCCCGGTCGGGCGAGAAGACCATCGTCGCCTGCGCCGAGGCATCCCGCGCCGCGCCCAGAACGCCCGCCAGCGCGACCACGATCCACCACAGGCCGCCCTCTCGCGTCCTCATCAACCGCTCCTTCTGACGGCGCTGGATCGCGCCGATCGCTCGACCGATGGTCTCGCCGCCGGGCACGCTCACCGCGCGTCCCGTCCGTTGAGAGCCGCGGACAGACAACCTCTCCAGCCACGGAGGTAGAGGTATTGTGCCCGATCGGCACTCGTCGAGCGCCGGCCGCCGCCCGGGGGCCGAATTTGGGAGCGCGATCCACCCGTGCCCGCCCGCCCATCGCGCGGGGAACGTCCGAAAGCCGGGGGAATCCCGGACCGCCCCCGCCCGATCACGCCTTCGGCGCGGGCAGCACATTCCGGACGTGAACGTCTTTCAACTGATCCTCGGTCACCTGCGACGGCGCCCCGGTCATCAGGTCCGCGCCGATCTGCGTCTTGGGGAACGCGATCACGTCGCGGATGTTGTCCGTGCCCGCCAGGTGCATGATGAGCCGGTCGAGGCCGAACGCCACGCCGCCGTGGGGCGGCGCGCCGAACTTCAGCGCTTCAAGCAGGAACGAGAACTTGGCCCGCGCCTGCTCCTCGGTCATGCCCAGCATGCGGAACACGCGGGTCTGCACCGCCTGGTCGTGGATCCGGATCGAGCCGCCGGCGATCTCCGAGCCGTTGAGCACCAGGTCGTACCCCGCCGACCGCAGCGCCTCGATCCCGTCGGTGTCGCCGAAGTCCGTCGCCATGAACTTCTCGATCTGGTCGTGCCGCGGACTGGTGAAGGGGTGGTGCGTCGCGATCCAGCGGCCCTTCCCACCCCCGCCGTCCTTGTCCCACTCGAACATCGGGAAGTCGATCACCCACAGGAAGTTCCACTTGCCCTCGGGGATCATGTTGAGGTCCTTGGCGACCTTTAGGCGCAGCTCCGCCAGCGCCTTGCACACCACCGAGTAGGTGTCCGCGCCGAACAGCACGGTGTCGCCCACCTGCAGCCCCAGCCGCTCGATGAGTTCCGCCTTGATCGGCTCGAGGAACTTGGCGATGCCCGTCTCGAGGCCGTTCGCCGTGAGCTTGACCACCGGGCAGCCGCCGGCGCCGAAGCCCTTGACGAACTCGGTGTACCCGTCGGTCATCTTGCGGGTCAGTTTCTCGGCCCCGCCGGGGACTCGGATGGCCTTGACCACGCCCTTCTTCTGGGCCAGCGCCGAGGTGAACACGCCGAAGTCGATCTTCTTCGCGATGTCGGAAACGTCGACCAGCTCCAGCCCGAAGCGCGTGTCCGGGCGGTCGATCCCGAACCGGTCCATCGCCTCCTTGTACGTCATCCGCTGGATCGGCGGCACGTCGACGTTCAGCACCTGCTTCCACAGCCGGCGCGCGAACCCCTCCATCATCGCCATCACGTCGTCACGCTGCACGAACGACATCTCGAGGTCGATCTGCGAGAACTCCGCCTGGCGGTCGGCCCGCGGGTCCTCGTCGCGGAAGCACCGGCACACCTGCAGGTACCGGTCGCAACCCGACACCATCAGGATCTGCTTGAACACCTGCGGGCTCTGCGGCAGCGCGTACCACGAGCCGGGCACGTGGCGGTTGGGCACCAGGAACTCCCGCGCCCCCTCCGGCGTGCTCTTGTACAGGATCGGCGTCTCGATCTCGAGGAACCCGTTCTCGTCGAAGTAGTCCCGCGTCAGCTTCGTCACCCGGTGCCGCAGCGACAGGATCGACTGCATCTTCGGGCGACGCAGGTCGACGTACCGGTGCTTCAGGCGCAGTTCCTCGTTCGGCAGCGCCAGCATGTCGTCGGGCAGGAACGGCGGGTTCTCCGTCTTGTTCACGAAGTTCAGGCTCTTGACCACCACCTCGATCTTGCCCGTGGGCAGTTTCGGGTTCTCGCCGCCCGTCCGCACCCGCACCACCCCCGACACCGCCACCACGTCCTCGTTGCGGAGCTTGTCCGCCCGCTCGATCGTCTCGTGATCGATCCCCGAGTCCTCGCGGTTGAACACGAGCTGCGTCAGCCCGAACCGGTCGCGCAGGTCGATGAAGATCAGCCCCGTCCCGTGGTCGCGGTACGAGTTCACCCACCCGCACAGCGTCACCGCCTGCCCGACATGCGCATCGCGCAGCTCGCCGCAGGTGTGGGAGCGCCGGTAAGGGGAGGGGGCCAGTGTGGGGGCCGAAGGGGTGGACATGGTCGGTTCCGGTTGGCGAAGGACGGGCGGCAAATGGGGGGCGAAGTATAGGAGCACGCCCGATCCCGATCCCCCGCCGCTCTGGCTCCGCCCCGGCCCGTTTGCACGCGCACCACCGCAATCAACTCCGCCGCCGGCCCGCTCCCCGCTCGACTACCATCATCCCGGCACAGTCAGGAGTTCAACCATGTTGACCCCCGTTCGGTCCCGAACCGCTGCCGGCACGTTCCTCGCACCGACGCTGTTGCTGATCCTCGCGCTCCCCAAGGCGGCGCCGGCGGCAGGATTTCACCCGCCCACGCCCGAGCACCAGTGGGCCGTCATCGGCTGGCCCGGCAACGCGCCAAACGTCTACGCCG
>JAFLCM010000045.1 GCA_017303565.1 Planctomycetota bacterium | reverse complement strand
CTCGGCGAGGCGATTGCGCAGCTGGCGACGGGAAATGCCCAGGCCGCGAGCGGTCGACACTGCGGAGTCTTCCTGGAGCGCACGGCACAAGTCGGCGAGATCTGGGGGCAGCGCCGCCACGATTTCGCGGATCGAGTCATTGAGATGGAACTCATCGATGGGGGAGCGGACCTCACGCCCAAGGCGGCGAGCCGCATCGGCCTCCCCGACCGCTGCCGAGCCGGTGACCGGATCCGTGGTCTGGCTCTCCCGGAGCCTCTCGATAGAGGCCATGCCGTGGTCGCCGGAGCGCTTCTCGCGCTGGCGAGCCCGAAGCAGGGTGATCGCGGCTGAGTCCAGAACGCGGGACACGAACGTGCGAAGCTGGGCCCGCTCGGGATCGAACTGGCCGAGCCGCTTGGCGAGGATGAGCGTCAGGTCACGCAGAACGTCGTCGCGTTCGACGCCCCGGAAGGCCGGGGACTTCATCAGGCTGCGGGCCTTGATCAGGATGAGTGTGCGGATGTATTGGTCGTTCAGTGATGCGCCGTTGGTCACGGGTGACCTCCGGGGCCGGAGCCATCACCCGTCCGTGCCAATCTCGCGTCGCGGCGCACGCCGCAGACATTCACGAGCTTGTAGCGACCGGCGGGTTATGGCCCTCGTGGCCCTCGGACCCACCGGCCGGTGTCGCGGTTCTGAACGCCCCGCGACGCACACCATCGATGTCGAGCAACGCGCAGAGGCCTGTTTTCACGGCACCTGCACGATTTTCAGAATCTCCCACCTTTGTCGCGTCGGTGCGACGCGACAGTCCGCACCACCGAGTTGCTGTTGGCTCCGTTGATGACGGCAGCGGGGCCGCCGGCGCGGTCCACGGCGCGCTTGACCTTGTCCTTGGTGATCTTGGTCTTCAGGCGTGCCGACAGAACCTTCGCCGCCTCGCGGTACGAGTGGCATGCCTGGTACGCGCCGACCAGTACCTCGTCCTGCTGGTGTGATGCTGCCGCAGCCTGGGCCTGCCGGCGCAAGACGCGCTTCTTGCCGGCTGGGTCTAGGGGCAAGAGCTCCACCTGCGCCTGAAGCTCGTCGGCCTTTTGAACCAGGTCGTGAAGCAGTACGCCATCCGCCTGCAGCCCTGTCGCATCCTGCGACATCACACGCGACAGTGCGACACACCCCGGTGGCCGGCCCGGCCAGATGTGGGATGGGGGTTCCTGCCCGCTGACCAGCACAATGGGCCGACCTGCCTGACCCGCGTGGGCTGCGATGCGGGCGGCATCATCGGCACCGAGCCCCCGGGCCAGCAACACCTCACGGGAAGTCTGCTGCCATCGGGTTGTGCCGAGCCGCCACACACGGCCAGACTCGATCGGAGTGGGACGTCCCTGAAGACCAAGCGCCGCCGCGATGAGCGAAGCGACGGCGTCACCGTCGATCGTCCATTGCCGCAGGGCTTCTGGATCAACCTCGACCGTGACCGACTCCGGGCACGCGATGAAGAACCGAGGCGGGTCGGCGTCGGGAACCTCGAGCACATCCTCGACATGCCCCGAAGGGCAGCACGAACAGCCCACGCGCGAGGCGGACGTCGTGGCGCAGAGCACCCCGCGCTCCTGGAGCCACTGGGCCTGCCCATCCGGCCATGATGCCACCTCACGGGCGGAAAAGAGAGGCTCGCTGCTGTCGAAACACGCCCACAGGCGGGAGAGGAGATCACCCATGGGTCACCTCCCACAGCCGCAGGCACCGCTCGCCGATCGCGCGCAGCTCGTCCGGCTTGCTCTTGAGGTCGCAGGAGTTGGGGCAGCTGACGCTAAACCTCAGCGGGCGGGGGCGCGCGTCGGCTGAGAAGCGCAACTCGAACGACATCTGCTTCACGCGCAGCCGGTCGGGCGTCAGCCGCTGGGTGTTCAAGTATTCGGCAATCGCCTGGTCGATCCGGTGAATGCCTCGCTCCGGGTTGAGCCCGAGCTCGATGTACTCGCCGGGCCGGTCGATCGGCTCCACCCGCACACGGGTGATGGTGACTGCAACGATGCGATCCTTGGGATCGGTCGGCAGCCTCCGGTCCGGCTTGAGCAGGTGATCAATCGCGTACGCGGGGCGCTTCGGGTCCGCGGGCCCGATGTCAACGCCAAGCACGGCCTTGCAGAACCGCTGCTGGAGGGGCTCGTACACCTTCTTCCCGCCTTTGGCGTACACATCGAGCGTCCCATCGCTGGGGTTGAACACGAAGACGTTGTCGAACACGCGCCGCTCTTTGCTCCGCACGAGATGCCCGGTGTCGTCGAAGACCACCGGGTCATCGGGGTAGTCGTCGAGGTAGGCAAAGAAGTACTCGCTGCCGCCGATCCTCGTGTAGTGCTCGATCTCACAGATCTTGCCGCGCAGCTGGCGATCCCAGTAGAACTCCGCCAGCGCCGCCTTCAGCGCCGCCTTGTGGGAATCATCCACCGCGATCGCCTCCTTCGGCAGGCTGTTCCGCGTGATCCAGTAGCGGCCCGTGGAGAGGGCCTCCGCCCGTGCGAAATAGGCGGCGACCACGAATGCCATCTTGACGTTGAGGTACGTCCACATCGCGCGGTCGGCCTGGCCGACAATCGCGTCGAACTCGGCGAGGCGATCGGGCGCAATGCGCTGGATCTCCTCAACCAGCACCTTCACGCCGCGCTCGTCCGCCAGTTCATTGATGTCCTGGAGCACGAGCTGAACGAGCCGACGCTTGTCGTCGGGCATCTTCTGCCACGCGACGAAGATGGGCTCGACCTGGGTCTCGCCCAGGTCATCCCAAGGGATGCCCTCGACCACGCCGGCGCGTTCGAAGCACACGCGGGTGAGCGAGTTGGAGATCTTGCGGAGGATGCGACGCGGATCAAAGTCTTTGGCCATTTCAGGGCCTCCAATTGTCCATGTCCCGTGAACAGTAAACGCACTGCGCACAAGAACACTGGGGTTCAACCAAACAGGGATCGATCACGAGTGAGGAGCCCAAGCGCCTCCAGGCGGTAGCTCATAGCCTCGGCAGAGACATGGAATTGCTCAGCGAACGGCTTCGAGAAGCGCTGCATCGCAGCGTCCTTCACAGGGCTGCCGGATGTGGGCGCGACAAGGTCAAGGGCACACACAACTTCGTCAGTGCCCCTCCAACTGATCCACGCCCGACGAACGAGGTCGCGCGGCATGAGCAGGAACGCAGCGAACATGTTTGCCTGCACTTCTTCACGCGCTTGGTCGGTCGAACGGCAGACGAATGCGGGCGCATCCGAAGCATCCGTCAATGACATCTGGGTCTCATCGCGGAGAAAGACCTTCCGGTGAAGCTGCCAGTGACCGATCTCATGGGCGAGCGTGAACCGGTAGCGTCCGAGCAGGCGCGGGTGCTCGACCGGATCAAGGCTGCGATCGACTCGGATGAGCTGCTCCTTGAACCAGATCGCGCCCAGCACATCCGCGTGACCGAAGCGCTTCTGAAGGTCATCCATTTCGTATCGCAGCTTGAGCTGCAGCTCGATCATTTCGTCGACGGGCACCGGGGGTTCAGGGACCTCGCCGTGCTCCTTCTGCCACAGCCCGAACAGCGTCTCGGCCTCAGCCTCGATGCTCCCGTCGCTCATCCAGGGCACACGTTCAGCTTTGGCGGGCGGCCTTGCCATCACTGCCCCTCCTTCTGAAGCCTCTTTGCATGCTCAGCGAGCGCCTTGAGTTGATCGGCGGTGAGCCCCTTCGCAGCGCGGAGCAGCTCGGGCATCTCGGTCGGTTCGTTCTGAATAATCCCCGGAAGGTCTTCCGGCATGCGCCCGGCCAACGAAATCAGTTCGTCGGGATTTTCGCCTAACACCTCCGCCATGCGACGGACCCGCTCCACTGTTGGCGGGCGCTCAACCTTGCCCTGCTCGACGAGCGAGAGATAGGTTGGACTCACGTCGATGAGCTCCGCGAACTTCCGCAGGCTGTGACCCTTCGCGAGCCGCTTCTCGCGAATGAACTCGCCAAAGGCTGGTTGCTTCTTGCTCATGTCTGTCGTCCGTTCACAAATCACTCCTCAGGCCGCGATCGGCCACTCCGCGTACAACGCCTCCGCCTGTGCCATCAGCACGGGCATCAGCCGATCGAAATCCTCAGCCTTCACGCCCTGCTTTGTCAGAACACGCCGCACCGCCGCTCTCACGGCGGCTTTCACGTCCTCTCGATGCGGCTCGGTCCAATCCACCTTCAGGTTTCGCTTGATGCTTTGCACAACGTCGTGGATCAGGCCCTTCAGGAAGTCCACGCCGTACACGTTCTCGTAGTTGATGGCGACTGCGTCATAGAAGGCGAGCTCATCCTCCGCCAAGCCCAACTGTCCGGCCCGTTGATCCGAGGCCTCCATGTCCTTCTTGATCTCGATCATGGCGCGGATGACCGCGGCCGCGTCGATGAGCCGGTTGTGGTACTTCTGGAGCGTCGCTTCGAGTAGTTCGCGGAACGTCTTCGCCTTGGCCAAGTTCTTCTTGGCCCGCACGTGGATCTCGTCAGCAAGTAGCTTCTCGAGCAACTTGAGCCGAAGGTCCGGCAGCGGCCGATCCTTGAACGTCTGAAGGAACTGGTCGTCGAGGATCGAGATGTCGGCCCGCGTGATCCCCGCGGCCTTGAAGATGTCAACGACGCCCTCGCTCTCGACGGTGTCATCCACCAGGTCCCGCACTGCCTTCTCGATGTCTCTGGTAGGGCCACGCCCGCGGATCGTCTTGAGGAGTTGCTTGCGCACCCGCTGACAGAAGATCACCTCGTCGGCGCTGGCGCGGCAGTCATCAAGGTGTTTGACGAGCAGGAATGCGCTCGTCAGCCGTAGCTCGGCATCCAAGAAGTGGTCCCGCAGGTCGTCGTCGCTGGTCAGATGCCCATAGACCGCCGCGTAGCGGTCCTCCAGCGCGATCGGCGAGAGCCGCCGCCAGTCGCCGTAGTTCACCCCCCCGTCGCATTCGGGAAGGAACGACCGCACCTCGGCCAGCGCCGCCACGAACAGCGGCCGGGCGTCTTCATCCAGCCCGCCCGCGGGCTTCCCGTGATCCTCTCCACCCGCTGAGTACTTCGCGGTCGCTGCCCGCAGCTCATCGCCAATGCCGATGTAGTCCACGATCAGCCCGTGCGGCTTGTCGCTAAACACGCGGTTCACACGCGAGATCGCCTGAATCATCGTGTGGCCCTTCATGGGCTTGTCCACATACAGCGTGTGCAGGCATGGGATGTCCGTGCCCGTCAACCACATATCGCAGACGATCACCATCGACAGCGGATCGTCCGCGTCGATCATCCGCTTCTTGATCGCCTCACGCTGTTGTTTGGTCGTCAGGTGCCCGGCCTTGCTCCACGCCTCGGGGTCCTTGCCCAGGTCGCCGGTCATCACCACCTTGATCTCGGGGCACCCCGGCAGCGACTTGAGCGCATCGTACAGCCGCACGCAGTTCTCGCGAATCATGCAGACGACCATCGCCTTGCCCTTGAGCGTCGCCGTCCGGTCCTTGAAATGTGCGAGCAGGTCGGCCGCGAGTAGTTCTATCCGCTCCTTCGCGCCCGCCGCCTTGGCCAGCGCGGCCCATTGGCCCTTCTTTCTCTCGAGCTCATCGATCGGCGCATCTTCGACAATCTCCGCCAGTGCCCCATCCACGTCCGTCTTGTTCAAATGAAGCTTGATCTGCCGTGGCTCGTAGAAGATCGGCACCGTCGCCTTGTCATCCTGGCTCTGGCGGATGTCGTAGACGTGGACCAGGTCACCGAAGACCTCGACGGTGTCGGCCCCGCTGAAGGAGACGGGCGTGCCGGTGAACCCCAGCCGCCGCGCGTTGGGCAGCGCCGCCCCGAGCCATCGTGCAAAGCCCTTGGTGAACCCGTACTGACTCCGGTGCGCCTCATCGGCGATCACGATCACATTGTCTCGCGTCGAGAGCACCGGATGCTCGGCCTCGCCCTCACGCAGCGCGAACTTCTCGATCGTGGTGAAGATCACCTCGCCGCCCTGCGTCTGGAGCAGCCCGCGAAGATCCTCGACGCTCTTGGCGTGCTTGACGTCGCCCACCAGCGACCGGGCCGAAACGAACTGGTCGTGCAGTTGCTGGTCCAGGTCCGTCCGATCGACCTGAATCACAAAAGTCGGGTTGTTCAGCACGGCCTCTCGCCGCAGCATCCCAACCAGGAAGCACATAGACAGCGACTTCCCCGAGCCGGTGGTGTGCCAAATGACGCCCAGCCGTTTGTCCGTCGTCCCCGCCCTTACCGATTCCAGGATCTTCCTCGCCCCGATCCGCACCGCGAAGAACTGGTGGTACTTGCCGCCCTTCTTGATGATCTTGCCCCCAGCCGCTCCGATCGTCTCGAACACGATGAAGTCGCGGATGTACGCCAAAAGCCGGTCCTTGGGCAGCAGCCCCTCGACCAGCGTCTTCATGCTTCCGGTGGTGCCGCGCTCGACGCTTGTGCCATCAATGCTCTTCCACGGCGCGTACCACTCTTCGTTCGCTGTCCACATCCCGTGCAGCGTGGTCACGCCGTCAGAGGCGATGCACAGCGCGTTGTGGTCAAAGAGTTGCGGGATCTCGTGGCGATAGTGGCCGATCTGGTTGATCGCGTCCGCCACTGTGGGCTGGTCGTCGTACGGGTTCTTGAGCTCGAACAGGACGACCGGCAGCCCGTTCACGTACACGATGATGTCTGGACGACGATCGTTTCCGCCGGGACCGTGCACGGGTAACTGATTCACGACCAGGAACTCGTTGTTCTCCGGCGTGTCCCAGTCCACCGCGTAGATGTGCGCGATGCGTTTGTTCGCAGGCGTCGTCTTCGTCGCTGGTTCCTCGACGGCAATCTCCACGCCCCCGCGCAGCATCGCGTGCAGCGCCGCGTTGCGGCGGAGCGTGTCTACCCCTTCGGGCCGGGCGAACTTGGCGATGGCCAACTCGATGGCCGCGTCCGGCAGCCCATCGGGCCGGGTGATGCTCCGCCCGTACCGTCGCGTCAAGAACGCGCGCAGATGGTCCTTGAGCACCACCTCGGCCTCATCGCCGCCCCGTGCGGTCAGCAGTTCGGACCCGTGGACATGGGCATAGCCCAGCGCCTTGAGCCGCTCGATGGTGGTGTACTCGAACTCGGACTCGGAGCCGTGCCAGCCCATGACTTACGCCCTTCCTTTGCTGTCGCCCGCGACGGTCCCGGCGCGCGGGGAGCCGTTCCCACCCGCGCGGGGTGATGGACTGGTGGATCGGAGCGCGTCACCCACGGCCCGCTCGGCCTCATGCTTGTTCCGCAGCCGCACCTCGCCCGACAGCAGGACGGGCAGCAGCGCATCGCGGGTCGCGGCCAGTGATCGAGCCTCTTTCTCATTCACGGTGATTTGCGCGTCCCACGGCCCGGCGATCCGCTCGAACGCTGCCACCATCTCGGGCGGCGGCACCAAGACCTGCATCTTGTCGAAGTCCGACTTGCCGATGCAGCCGAAGAGCGTGCCGTCGCCGTTGAACACGTCGAACGCTTCCCGCAAGGCCGCCATCATCGCGTAGGTGTAGGAAGTCGCGCCGCTCTTGTGCCTTACGGCGGCAACGCCACGTCCCGCCGCGCAACGCTCGTCGGCCATGTTGATATCGCCGACGGGAGCGCGCACGCTGACCAGCGTGTCTCCCGATTCCGCGAACCGCGTCGGCGCAGTGCAATACACGCGGCGAGTCGGGAAGCGAAAGCCGAAATCCGTGCGGCCCTGATAGAACGGCACACCCGCTCCGTCCTCGTTGTATGTCGAACCCGGCGGCGACTGCCCCATCGTCAGGTTGAACTCCTCGCCCACCGTCCCCACCCTCCACCCCTCGGGGATCGGGCCGAGGGGCGAATCGACCAGGCGCTTGGGGAACAGGTCGGCGGGCGCGGCCCCCGCCGAAGGCGACGCGAGGGGGACCGAGCCCCCGCCGGAGGAGGGCCTGGGCGAGCCGCTGCCGGCCAAGCCCTTGGAAGGCCCGGCGAAGCCACGCGACGGCCCGGCGAAGCCCTTGGAAGGCTTGACGACGGGGTCAAAGTCCACGAACCACGACCGGAACACCCCCCGCGCCAAATCCTCCAGCGTCCGGTTCATCCGCCGGTTCAGTTCGATCTTGTCATCCAGCCCCCCCAGCACCCGCGCAATCGCCCGCTGCTCGGGGAGAGGGGGGAGGGGCAACTTCAAGGACTTTGCCGCGCCAACGTTGAAGTGTTGCTGCACAGCCCCGACGACGTGTTCGTTCACGATGTGGTGCGTGACGGCGTTCACGTAGTAGCAAAGAAACCGTGCATCGACGCCGGGACCGGGCCGGGCGATGACCAAATCAGAGCAGTTCCCGTCGTGCATCCAGTCTGGAACGACTGCCGCCGTCCCCGGTGCGCCTGTGCGCACGATGACCACATCGCCCGCGCGAAGGCGCGACTTGCTGATCCGCGCGTGGAACGCGGGCGAAACGAACTTGAGATCCGTCTTGTTGATACGGAACGGCTCGATGTTCATAGACCGCAGGAAGGGCACGCCCGCTTCGCGGTACTCAGACGTCATCGGGCCGACGAATCCCACGGTGATTTCTTCGCACACGTCGCCCATTGCGACCTCGCGCCAAACGGTGTCACCAATCACGGCGCACCTCCCCGTCATCCGATCCGCCCGCGTGCGGGTGCGCTGATGCCAGAGGGGCGTGCCGCCCCTCCGGCACCTCCCCGCTTCGGAAACGAATACCACCCGCGCGGGCGTCCGCGCGCCTTTCGACCCCGGAGGGGTCAAGGGCTGTAGCCACGGGTGGAGTGAGCGAGTCTTCGAGCGAGCGCAACCCGTGGAGAGCGTCGTTCATGTTCTCTTCTGCCCCGGAGGGGCAGAGGAAGAGTCCCTTCTCGAACACGCCCCCGCGCACCACGAAACTCCGCCGCCCCGCCGGGGCGGTGCGCGTCTTCTCGCGCCCTGTCCACGGGTTGCGCTCGGGCCTTCGGCCCAGCGCTCCACCCGTGGCTACACCCCGTCGTCCCTTCGGGACGAAGACTGCGCGGGCCAGTGCGCAATCGGCGGGCCTCCGTGGGCCGTCCATTCCCTCCCGGCGCGCCGCGCCGCTTCCCTCCGGCTCACTCGGAGGACGCTCCGAGTCAGCCGGAGCGTGCTCCAACTCTCCCGGAGAACGCGACAGGCGACCCGGATGACGCGACGACCGACCCGGCGCGTTCTCCAGCCCGTCCGGAGCGTTCTCCGATCGGCCCGTCGCGTCTTCCAGGTCGTCCGGAGGACGCGACGACTGACCTGTCGCGTCCGACAACTCAACTGTCGCGTGGCGGAGACGGTGCCCACGGGGCAGAATCTGCGCGGCGGGAGTCAGCGCGAACCATCCGGAACTTCCGGAGAGTTGCCCGCCAGCCCCACGGTCAAGCACTGGTTCGCGTTTCATTTGGCCGTGGCTCCCATCGCCGCCGCCACCTCGGCCAGACTCGCGCGGATCTGCTTCTCGAGCGCCGCCGACTGCTTGAACTGTTCATCCAAGGTCGCGCACAGATGCGGGAAGCGGTCCTCGAACGGCTCATCGGGATCGTCGCTCTCGGCCGCGCCGACGTACCGGCCCGGCGTCAAGGCGTAGTTGTGCTCGCGGATCTCGTCGAGCGTCGCGGCCTTGCAGAAGCCCGCGACCTCGGCGGGAGTGCCCTTGCGCTTGAACTCGCGGTAGACGGATGCGATCTTCTCGACCTCTTCCGACGACAGTTGCTTCTGCTTCCGCGAGCCGGGGATGAGCGTGCCAAGCTTGCGGCCGTCGATGAAGAGGATCTCGTTCTTCCGCGCGCGGAAGCCGCCTCCGCCGCCTCTGTTCTTCGAGAGGAACCAGAGGCAGCACGGAATCTGCGTGTTGGCAAAGAGTTGGCCCGTGAGCTGCACGATGCAGTCCACGTACCCGTGCTCGACCATCGCCTTACGAACTTCGAGGCGCGCGACTTCGCCATTGGAGAGTTCGCCGGTGGCCATCACGAATCCGGCGGTGCCTCCGGCGTGCTTCTTTCCATCCGGGTCACGGAGGTGATGCAGGAAGTGCATCATCCACATGGTGTTGGCGTTGCGCGGCGAGAGAGGCATAGGCTGGCCCGCCCCTTGGGCGCTGGGGGGATGGCCGTTCGCGCCCGCACGCTTGGCGAAATCCAGCCGTGGGTCCTTGCTCGTGATGCGGTGAGCGCCCCAGCCGTCCTCGCCCTTCGCGCCGTCGTTGAAGGGGGGATTGGCGATGACGTAGTCGGCCTTCGTGTCAGCGTGCAGGTCGTTGAAGTACGAACTGCCGAGTTGGATGTTGCCGTCGATGCCGTGGATGA